>JAAYVF010000008.1 GCA_012517325.1 Myxococcales bacterium
CGGCCAGCGCGAGCGCCAGGCAGAAAAACGCCGACGGCAAATACAAAAAGCGCTCGGCCATGACAAAACCCATGTCGGCCGGGGCGCTGATGCGCACCAGGTTGGCCAGCGGCGCGAACGAGACGAGAAACGCCGCGACGGCGAACGACAGCCGCGCGTCCCGCCGGCGCGTGGCCCAGAATAAAAGCAGCAGGAAAGTCAGGTCGATCAGGCCCATCACCCCCGTCGGGCGGAACGGGTGATCGACGTACGGATGCGTCCAGTAGGACGAGAGTTCGCCGGGATAGAACAGCTTGCCGAGATAAAGCGCGAACGCCCCCGGAAACGTCGCCAGCGCCCGCCAGAGCGAATGATCGGGCGACGGCGATTCGGTCGTCACTCCGGCGACGGCAAAGCGTAGCACCAGGTAGACGGCCGCCGCGCCGACGAACGCGACGACCGCCGCGACCGGCCAGGTTTTCTTTTGCCCCGGCTCGGGCATGAGCCAGGCCAGCAGCGCCGCGACGGGCAGCACCACCACGCCCATTTCCTTTGCCAGCAGCGAAAGGAAGAACAACGACACCGCCAGGGCGAGCCAGCGCCAATGGCGCACGGGAGCCGGCGGCGCGACGTTCTTTTTTCCCTTCGGGACGGGCGGCGCCTCAACCGGTTGCAGATAGCGATGCCAGGCGAGCAGCGAGCCGAGCGCGAAGGCGGTGCACAGCACGTCGGTGCGCCCGGCGATCCAGGCCACCGATTCGGCGTGAATCGGGTGCAGCGCGAACACCGCGGCGGCCAGCGGCGCGGCGACCGGCGAGTCGGGCGCGAGGCGGCGCGCCAGAGTGAACAGCAGCGCGACCGACAGCAGATGCCACAGCAGGTTGGTCAGGCGGTAACCCAGCGGGCGGTCGCGCCACAACGACCAGTCCAGCAGGTAGCTGAAGGTGATCAGCGGCCGGTAGTAGCCATACTTGAAATCGTCCTGCCCGGGCGCGAAGAAATCGCGCGCGAACAGCTTGGGGAGATTGGCGAACGACCGCAGTTGCTCGTCGTCCAGCACCAGCGCGCGGTCGTCCCAGACGAATTCGCCGCGCAGGCTGGGCGCATAGACGGCGGCGGCCAGCGCCAGGATTCCCGCGAGCCAAAACCAGGATTTCTTCAACCTTTCCTCCGGATGGGGCTCACGGTAACCGAGGGAGTCGCGGCTGGCAAGAGAGCCGGGCGGCCGGCGCTCAGCGGTCGTACCAATCAGGGCGGATCATGCCGACGTATTCGGAGAGCAGCGCCTTGCGGCGGACCGAGCGCGAGGGCAGCACGCGGTCGAGCACGTAGTCGAAGGCGACGTTCAGGCTGACCTTCAGCCACCACAGGTACATGCGGCGGCGATACTGGTGGCGTGAAAAGACGCCGCGCAGCACGCGCCAGGGCGCCATGAAGCGCTTGTTCATTTCCCAGATTTTGTATTCCAGTTCCTCGCGGGTCATTTTTTCGGTGCCCATCACCGGCGTCATCCAGTCGTAGCGCGAGAAATCCTTCACCTCGAGCCAGCCCTTCTCGTTCGCCTCGTCCCACAGGGGCGTGCCGGGCACGGGGGTAATCGGGTGAAAAGCCGGATAGTCGGGGTCGAGGGTTTTGACGTACTTCAGCAGGCGGTCGAGGCTGGCCGGCGTGTCCTGCCGCAGCCCGACGATGAACGTGGTCTGCAAAAAAAGCTGCGGAAATCTTTTTCGGACCAGGGGGATCAACCGGTTGTTCCGCTCGACGTCCATGTGGTGCTTTTCGAGGTTGTCCAGCTCGGCATCGTCGGCGCGCTCCAGGCCGATGCAGACGTGCGACAAACCGGCGGCCAGCAATTTCTCGAACAGGCCGGACTCGACGTCGCGGTGCAGCAGATCGGCGCGGATGAAGGCGTGCCAGTTGACCTTGATTTTCCGGCGCAGCACCTCGTCGGCGAATTGGTCGCACCAGCGCGGATCGACGTTCCAGGTGTCGTCGACGAACACCAGGCAATGTTTGTCGTACTGCCGCACCAGGTGTTCCATTTCTTCGATCACAGGCCCCACCGAACGGGTGCGATAGCGGGGCCGCAGCGTTTCGTCGGGCATCGCGCCCTCGCGCCGGGCCATTTGCAGCCAGCAGGCGCAGTAGCGGCAGCCGTCGATGCAGCCGCGGCTGTGGTGGATGGTCACGCCGCCGGGCGAAAAGAGGTAGCGCGCGGTGCCGTACTTGTTCATCGGCAGCAGGTCGTAGGCCGGGAACGGCAGGGTGTCGAGATTTTCGATCAGCGCGCGGTGCGCCGTGTAATGGACGCCGCCGGCGCCGTCGGGCAGCGCCAAACCGGCCACCCGGCGCAAATCGCCGCCGCCCTCCACGGCAACCAGCAGTTCGGTCAGGGTGATTTCGCCCTCGCCGCGCACGATGGCGTCGATCGGGTATTTGGCGAAGGCGTCGGCGCAGGCGTGGGAAAAATGCACGCCGCCGGCCACGGTGAAGATGCGCGGATCGACCGCCTTGGCCACCTGGAAAACGCGGCCGCTTTCGTGCGCGTAAAGCGTTTCGCTGTCGCCGGCCAGCACAACCTGCGGTCGCCGGTCGCGGATGGTTTGCTCCAGGGTGCGCCAGCCCATTTGCACCGGCATGCAGTCGAGCAGCGTCACCTCGTGCCCGGCGGCGCGCGCCGCGGCGCCCAGGTAGACGATGGCCTGCGGCAGCAGGTAGTTGTCCTGTTCGTTCATGTAGGGCCACAGGTATTTGGGCGGGCGGACGAACAGGACGCGCATGTTACAGTCTTCCCTGGAAAAACTGGCGCAGCAGAATCACCGCGCCGTCAAAGAGGCGCCGTAGGCCGATGGTGCGCAGCACGAACAGGTGACGGAAGATCATCTTCGGCCGCATATAGAACCGCCAGGTGGCCTTGCGGTGCAGGCGTTGCAGTTCCTCGCCGGTCAGCCCCTCGGGAATATAAGGCAGAGTGTCCGGATCCGGGTTGAAGGTGGTGAATTTGTCCCAATCGCCGGGCTTGATCCGGCCGCTGTTCACCAGATCCTCGTAGTACTGCGAGCCGGGCAACGGAATGGTCACGCCGAACTTGGCGAAATCGATGTCGAGCGAGCAGGCGAAATCGATCGTCCGCCGGGTCATCGCCGCCGTCTCGCCGGGCAGCGCCAGCATGAAGAACGCCGCGATTTCCAGGCCCGCCGCGCGCGCCACCGTCACCGCCCGGCGCACGTGCTCGATCTTGAAATTCTTCCCCACGTTGGCCAACAGCTCGTCGACGCCGCTTTCGACGCCGAACAGGATCCGGCGGCAGCGCGCCGCCTTCATCTCGCGGCACATTTCCTCGTCGATCACGTCGACGCGCGTTTCGCTGGTCCACCACCAGTTGTCCGGAAGCCGGCGGGCGCGGATCGCCCGGCAGGTTTCGATGCCGTGCTTTTTGCTGAGCGGAAAGATCGGGTCGACGAATCCCACGTGGCGGATGCCGAAATCGCGCACCAGCCACTCGACCTCGGCCGCGATGTTCTCGGGCGTCCGCACGCGCACATGGCTGCCCATGTAGCCCAGGGCGCAGAACTTGCACCGGAACGGACAGCCGCGCGTGCCCATGATCGACAGGCACGGCTTGGCGACGGTCACGAAGGGCAGGAACGTGTATTTCTTCCAGGGAAACAGATCCCACGCCGGCCGGGGCAAATCGTCGAGATCCTGGATCTGCTCGCCGCGCCCGGTGGTGACCGTTTCGCCGTCGCGCCGGAACGAAACGTGGGGGACGGTCGCCAAGTCGGCGCCCTGCCCGAGCGCCGCGATCAGGGTCGGAAAGACGCGCTCGCCCTCGCCGTGCACGACCACGTCGCAGGCGCCGTCGCGGAGCATTTCGTCGGCGAACAGCGAGGCGTGCAGGTTCCCCAACACCACGCGCGCTTCGGGCAAGGCGGCCTTGAAGCGGCGGCCCAGATCCTCGGTGGCGCGGGCCGAGGGAGTCAGCACGCCCAGGCCGATCACCTGGGGATCGAACGCACGCGCCGCCGCCACCAATTGCTCGGGCGGCAGGTTGTCGGCGAAGTTGTCGATGACCCGCACTTCGTGCCCCGCCGCGCGGCTGGTGGCCGCCAGGTAAGCGAGGCCGACGCAGGGCATCGGCTCCATGAGCGTGTGGTATTCGCCGAAGCCGGCGGCGACGTCCATGGACGGATTGATCAGCAAGACGCGAGCCAAATTCACACCTTTCGGTTGCCGGAAGGGTCCGGTCGGAGTGACGCAGTATAAAACCAAGGCCGCGGGAAGCGCAAACCGCGAATCGATTTAACAGGCTGTTGAAAAAGGCCGTCCTGGTCTTTTTCAACCGCGCTCAACAAAAAGCGTGGTTTTTCTTTCGCTTCATTTTCGGCAACTTCGGAAGTTGCCGAAAATGGCGATCCATCCCTGGATCGCACGCCAGGTGCTTTTCAACACCCGGCTAAACGGCCAGTGTTTGCCGCAGCGCCAGGGCGATTTCCTCTTGTTGGGCGGCGGTCAATTCGGGATAGATCGGCAGCGACAGTTCCATCGCCGCGATGTGCTCGGCGATCGGAAACCGGCCGGCCGGGTAACCCAGTTCAGCATAGGCCGGGATCAGGTGGACCGGCAGCGGATAATGCACGCCGCACTCGATGCCCCGTTCCCGCAATGCTTGGCGGACCCGTTCGCGGCGATCGACGAGCAGCGCGAACACGTGGTAGACGTGCTCGCCCGCCCGGCGCTCCGCCGGCAGGGTCAGGGTCAGGCCGTCCAGCAGGGAACGGTAACGATCGGCGAGCGTCCGCCGGGCCTCGTTCCAGGCCGCCAAATGGCGCAGCTTGACCCGCAGGATCGCCCCCTGCAGCGCGTCCAGCCGATAATTGAAGCCCTTGAGCACGTGCTGGTTTTTTCCCGCCTCGCCCCAGTTCCGCAACAACCGCAGCAGGCGCGCCAGGTCCGGATCGCTGGTCAGGACGATGCCGCCCTCGCCGCACGCCCCCAGGTTTTTCGCCGGATAGAAGCTGAAGCAGCCCAGGTGGCCGATGCCGCCCACCGGCCGCCCGCGATAAACGGCGCCGTGCGCCTGCGCCGCGTCCTCGATCAGCCGCAAACCGTGCCGTTCGGCGACGGCCAACAAGGGATCGAGATCGGCCGGCTGACCGTACAAGTGCACCGGCAACAACGCCTTGGTGCGCGGCGTCACGGCCGCCGCGACAGCCTCCGGGTTGAGCGTGTAGGTGCGCGGGTCGACGTCGACGAGCACCGGCCGCGCCCCGGTATACAGGATCGCCGCGATCGTGGCGACGAAGGTCAGCGGGGTGGTGATGACCTCGTCGCCCGGGCCGACGCCGGCGGCCAGGAGCGCCAGGTGCAAGGCGGCGGTGCCGCTGCTGACGGCCACGCCTTCCGTCGCGCCGTGCTCGGCGGCGAATTCGTTTTCGAAGGCTTCCACCTCGGGTCCGAGCGCGTACCGCCCGCTGGCCAGCACGCGATGGACCGCTGCCTCCAGTTCGGCGCCGATCTCGCGGTACTGCGCCGACAAATCGACAAACGGAATCATCCGGGTTTCCTTTTCGTCCGGGTATGCCAATAAACCGCCGCCAGCTCCCAGGCGGTGCGCGGCGCCGTCCGCCACAACCGTGCGGCCTTGGACCGCCCGAAGCGACGGGGCGTTTTTTGCACCGCCACCTCGGCCACGCCGACGCCGCGGCGATGCGCTTCCACGACCAGTTCCGTCATGGCCACCGGCGTGGCGGCCGTCGACCGCACGCTCGTCGCCAATTCACGCTTCACCAGCAAACAAGCGCCGAAATCGCCGTACGGCAGCGAAAACAGCCGCCGCACGAGCCGATGATAGAGCCGCGAAAAGAACCTCCGGTCGATCGCCTCGCCCGCGGCCACGCCGAGGATCAGCGAATTCGTCGTGCAGCCCGGCAGCAGATCAAACAACACCGCCGGCGCAATCTGCCCGTCGGCCGGCAGCAGAAAAACCCAATCGCCCCGCGCTTCGCGATAACAGGTTCGCTGCACCGCGGCGAAACCCCGGTTGCGCGGATGGGTGACGAAGCGAACGCCGGGCCGCGCCGCCAGTTCGCGCACCAGTTCGGCCGTGGGCGCCGCGCTGCCGTCGTCCACGATCAAAACCTCGCGAAAACCGGTCGTCGCCCGTTCCAGCACCGCCAGCGAATCGCGCACCAGTTCGGCGATCGTTTCGGGTTCGTTGTACACCGGCAAGGCGATGGTCAGGCTCAAGCGCGTCGGTATGTCGATCGACGACAACGTCGGGCTCCGTCCAGTTGGAAATCGACTTCATTCTAGCCAAGCCGGCCGGCGATGAGAAGGGTCGGCGATCAGTCGGCGCGGCCGCGCGCGATCGCCCGCAAAGCCGCCAGAACGGCGTCCTGCTCGCGCCGGGTCATTTGCGGATACAACGGCAGCAGGATCATCCGGTCGCTGGCCGTTTCGCTCGCCGCGAGCGCGGATCGGGCGCCGGGCGCCGGCGGGCCGCTCGTCCAGGCGTCCGCCGGATAAGCCGGCTCGCGATGGGCGCACATCACCCCGCGCCGCGCCGCGATGCCGCGGTCGGCCAGACATTGCAGCGCGATCGTCTGCTCGATCCCGTCCGGCAGGTAGACGCCGTAGCTCTGCCAATTGGTTCGCGCCCAGACCGGTTCGCTCACCGGCCGGAAGCCCGGCAGCGCCGCCAAGGCTAGCCGGTAGCGTTCCGCCAGGCGGCGGCGACGTTCGAGAATGCCCGGCAGACGGCGCAATTGCACGCGGCCGACGGCCGCCTGCAGATCGGTCAGTCGGCCGTTGTGCCCCGGCAGCAGATACTGCTCGAACCGCACTTCCCGCGCCTCGTGGCGTTCGCGGTCACTGATGCTCATGCCGTGGTGGCGCAGCAGGCGCAGCCGGCGGTCCAGGTCGGCGCGGCGCGTGGTGATCAGGCCGCCCTCGCCCGTGGTGATCACCTTGCGCGGATGCAGCGAAAAGCAGGCGACGTCGCCGCGCGGCCGGCCGATCCGTTCCCATCGCCCGCCGATTCTGATTTCGCTGCCGAGAGCACAGGCGGCGTCCTCGATCACCGCCAGGTTTCGGCGGCGGGCGATTTTCAGCAGGCGCGCCAGGTCGCACGGCATCCCCAATTGGTGCACGCACAAGACGGCGCGGGTCCGCGGGGTGATCGCCGCCTCGACGCGGTCCGGGTCGATGTTCAGGGTCGCCGGGTCGATGTCGACGAAAACCGGGCGGGCGCCGCGCTGGCGGATCGCGTTGGCGGCGGCGATGAAGGAATGGCTGACGGTGAGCACCTCGTCGCCGGCGCCGATTTCCAGCGCCTCGAGCGCCAGGCCCAGCGCCGTGGTGCAATTGGTCACCGCGCAGGCGTGCGGCGCCCCGACGAACGCGGCGAACTCGCGCTCGAACGCCGCCACCTCGGGCCCCTGGGTCAGCCAGCCGCTCGCCAGCACCCGCCGCAAGGCCTGCAGCTCCGCGCCGCCGAGCCACGGTCTGGCCAGGGGAATCCGTTCAGTCATCGTGCGCTCCGTCGGGCGTCCGCCAATTGAAAGTGATCTCCTCGCGCAACAATTCCTCGGGCGAAACGGGCCGGGCGCGATACCAGGCCAGCAGCGCCCGCAATCCTTCCTCCAGCGAAACGGCCGGCGTGAAATTCAACACCCGCCGCGCCAATCCGGCGTCGGCCAGCAGGCGTCGCGTGTCGCCGGGACGCGCCGGCGCGAATTCGATCGCCGTTTCCGGTCGGCCGATCAGCGGGCCGATTTGCCCGGCCAATTCGCGGATGGAAATCTCCCGGCCGCTGCCCAGGTTCAGCGTCAGGCCGACCGCCGCCGGGACGAGGCCGGCGGCGGCGATGCCGCGGGCGGTGTCGTCGACGTATAGAAAATCGCGGGTCTGTTCGCCGTCGCCGAAAACGACCAGCGGCCGGCCGGCCAACCCGCGCAGCAAAAACTTGGGGATGACCTCGCCGCTGTCGCCCTCGTGGTGCGACCGCGGGCCGTAGGTGTTGAAGGGCCGCACGATGACCGCCGGCAGGTCGGCGGTCCGCGCCAAGGCCCGCACCAGCGCCTCCCCCGCCAATTTTCCGGCGGCATAGACCGTGTTGGGCCGGCAGGGGTGATCCTCGGTCATGGGCGTTTGCCCGGCGTCGCCGTAAACCTCGGACGACGAAACGTGCACGAGGCGCGGCGTCCGGTGCCGCCGCGCGGCTTCCAGCACCGCCAGCGTACCCTCGGCGTTGACCGAAAAATTTTCGCGCGGGGCATGTAGCGAATGCCGCACGCCGAGGCAAGCCAGATGATAGACGACCGCCGCGCCGGGCAAACAATCGTCGAGCAGCCGGGAATCCCGCACGTCCCCTTCGACGAACCGCACGCGCCCCGGCGGCAATTCCGCGAGATTTTCACGGCGGCCGGTGGCCAGGTTGTCGAGCACCGTGATTTCATCAAACGAGGCGAGTAGTACGCGCGCCAGCGCCGAGCCGATAAAACCGGCGCCGCCGGTGATCAGCGCCCGTTGCCTCCGGTTCGGCTGCTGCGTCATTTTTACGTTCCTCGCGACAGCGTTATCCTCGCCGGCCGACGGATGATCGACCCGGTCGATTAACTGTTTTCTATCATTCTCGCCGACGGCATGGAATACCGGGTTTATTAGTGATAAAAGGCACCAAGGCCGTGGTAACGAACGCCGCGGCGCCAACCGACAAGGCGGCGAAAATACTCATGATCGTTTTTGGGGTGATCGGCTGTGGGTGTTGGGGCCCGAAATTGATCCGTAATCTGCTCGCCGGCGACGGCGCCGCCGTGAAAACAGCCTGCGACCGCCGGCCCGACCGCCGGGCTGAAATCAACGCCGTCTGGCCGTCCCTGCGCACGACCGCCGAGGCCGCCGATCTCTGGCGCGACCCCGAAATCGACGCGATCGCCATCGCCACGCCCGCCAGCACCCACGCCGCGCTGGCGCGCGAAGCGCTCCTCGCCGGCAAACACATCCTGGTCGAAAAACCCCTGGCGATGACCGCCCGCGAAACCGCCGCCCTGCTTTCGTTGGCCGCCGAGCGGCGGCGCGTCATGTTGGTGGATCACACCTTCATTTTCTCCGAACCGGTCCGCCGCCTGCGCGAACTGGTGCGTCACGACGGCCTCGGGGAAATCGCCGCCTACGAGGCGGAACGCTACAGCCGCGGTTTTCAGGCGCCCGACGTCAACGTGTTGTGGGATTTGGCGGTCCACGACCTGTCGATTCTGCAATTCCTCTTCGGTTGGGAACCTCGCCGAGTCGCGGCCGTCGCTCATCGGATGTTGCCGCAGGGCGAGCCGAGCGAAGCCACCTTGTCCGTCGAATTCGCCGCCGGGCAGCGGGCGGAAATCCGCGTGGGCTGGCGGCCGGAGGAAAAAAAGCGCTGCACCCGCTTGATCGGCGCTCAGGCGACCGTGCTGTACGACGACCTCGATCCGGCGGGCAGTCTCGCGATTATTCCCGGGCCGCCCGGTACCGAGACCGCCGCCGCGCAGCGCCGCATCTCGCCGGTCGATCGCGCGGAACCACTACGCCGGGTGGTCGATCATCTGCTGGAATGCATCGACGGCCGCGCCACGCCGCTCGCCGGCGGGTCGGAAGCCTGGCGCATCAGCCGCATTCTGGAGGCGGCCGAACGATCCTTGCGCCTCGCCGGCCAGCCGGTGGCGATCGAAGCGGCAACCATTCCCGAAAATTAATTCCCCATCACGGCGCGACCCGCACCTCGAAAACCCCCCAACCGGTGGCCACGAACGCGCGCGGCGCGGCCGGGTCGGCGACGGCATGGCGTTGCAGGCGGCCCAAACGGTAGACGGCCTTCACGGCGCCGTCGCGGCGGTCGAGCAAGACCGTCCGATCGGCGGCGTAATCGCCGGTCAGCAAATAGTCGGTGCCGGGCAGAACGGCCAGCGGCCGCACGGCGACCGTCGCGGCGAATCGCCGCTTGATCGCCAGGGTATCGCCGTCCAGCGCCACGACTTCCCGTTGCAGCGGCAATCCGGCCCACAACTCGTTCCACTCCGCGTCATAGTCGAGTTGCAGGATTTCCGGTCCGAGCGCCACGCGCCGGCTCGTGCCCCGCGACAGGGAAACGACCGGCGGCAGACCCGCTGCTTCGTCGGCCGAGGAGACCGGCGGGATCGGGCGTTCGAACGAGACGGCGTGCAAGCGGCGGCCCAACCCGCCCAGGTAGAGCGTATTGGCCGCCAACCGGTAATACGCCGTCAGGTTCACCAGTTCCTCGCCCTTCAGGGTTCGGATCAACTCGCTGTGGAGTTCGGTGTTGCGCACATCGTTGTTCAGCAGGTAGTTGAAACTGTATTGGGCGCGGATTTTCAGGCTGACCGGATCCAGTTCGACCAGTTCGCGGCGCATGCCCAACACGAACAGGCGATCCTGATCGGCGTGATAGAAAAGCGCGTTCGGTTCGACCGGCAATTCGCCGAAAGCGGTCTGCCGCAGTTCATCGCCGGCATACGAAAACGCGGCCAGATGAAATGTGTGCCGCGCCGGATCCAAGACGTTGACCCACCCCCGGCTGCGGTCGGGATCGAGCTTGATATTTTCCGGCTGCTGCGACGGGCCGAAATACAAAAGCCGCCATTGCGGCTCGCCATTCGTCCGTCGCATCACCAGGTAATTGTGCCGCTCGCGATCGAACCGGGGATAGATCGCCCCCCAATCGTCCTTGAAGGAAGCCACCAGCAAATCCGCCGGGGCGTCGTATTCCACGAAATACGGATGCGCCTTGCCAATCTGCGGATCGCGGCTTTTCAGTTCCGTCGGATCGATCAGCAACCGGACCGGCGCCTGCTCGGTGCCGGGCTGGTAACGGCCCGCGCCGATCATTAAGAAATTCCACCAACTGCAAAGCATCCCGGCCAGCGGAATGACGGCCGCCGCGACGAGCAGCACCAGCAACCGCGGCCGCGGCGAGCGAAAAAACCGCCCGAGAAAAACGAGCACGAGCAAAACGGCGAGCAGGCCGATCCACCGATAGAAAACCGCGAGGATCGCCCCGAGATAAAGCACCGATTGCAGCAGCGCGAGGCCGGTGATCAGCCCGAGTGCCAGTTGAATCCTCGGGATCCATTTCGTCGGCCGATAGCGGGCCGGCAGCAGCAAGAGTCCGCCGACCGGAATCCAGGCGAAAAAAAGCAGCCAGAATAGATCCATGATGCCGCGATTGGTCGGATTGAAATAGCGGATGCCGGGCAGCAGCAGCCCCAACGTCAGGGCCACCGCCAACGTCCAACCCAGGCGCGTTCTTTCCGCCGATTTCATTGAACTCCTTCCAGGCCGATTCGGAAGCGGGTCGTTACAAGCCGATCTTGTGGCGCAACGCCTGGACGTTCTCGACCCAGTTGCCCACGTTCCAGCGGCCGAAAGCACCCAGGCCGCCCAGCGGGTCCGGCCCGAAATAGACCGGCAGATGGATCAACGAAAGCCCCGGATGCGCGTAGGCTTCGGCCAGCGCTGCCCGCAGCGATTCCGGCGTGCGGCCTCCGTCGAGCGCCAAAACGCCTTGGATCGCCGCCGCCCATTGCCGGTAATCGACCCGCACCGCGTCGTTGGTCGCGTAATCCTTGCCGTACTGCGCCAACTGCAACGACGAAATGGCCGCCATCCGTCGGTTGTCCAACAGCAGAATGCAGCCGCGCGCGCCGTGTTCCACGCCGTCGAGCAGGATCTGCGGATTCATGACGAACGAGCCGTCGCCGCTCAAGGCCAGCCCGTAGAACGATCGGTCGGCGAGCGCCGTGGACAAGAGCGCCGAAACCGCGAACCCCATGTAGCTGGCACCGGTTTCGGTGAAGGTCCGGCCGATCCGGTCGTCCTCGACGATCTGGAAACCGTTGGCCTGCACGTCGCCCGCGTCGAAAAACGTCACGGCGTCATGGGCGCGCGCCCAATCGGTGGCGATTTTGATCGCGGCGGGCTGCGTCAGCACTTCCGCCTGCCACATCTCGTCCAACAGCGCCGGCCGATCGAAGCGCTCTTGCTTGAACGCTTCCCACTCGCGGCGTTTGGCGGCGCAGGCTTCCAGCCACTTGGATTTTTTCGCCGGCCGGCCGGCGGCGCGCAGCAATTCGTTCAGTCGTCGCAGCGTGGCGGCGGCGTCGCCGACCAGCGCGACGGTTCGGGTGTAATGCAACGCGGCGCGCGGATCGGTGTTGAGGTTGATCACCTTTGCGGCGCGCGGGTAACCGGTGCGCGAGGAATCCGACTGGCAGACGGCGCGGGTGCCCACCGCCACGATCAGGTCGGCTTCCTCCATGGCGTGGTTGCCGCAGATCGAGCCTTTCGAGCCGCCGACCAGCATGTTGCGCGGATGATCGTAGGGAATCGTCCCCGTGGCGATCGGATTGAGCACCGCCACGGCGTCGGTCAGTTCGAGCAGTTCCTGGATTTCGGGACCGGCGGCGCGCGCGCCGCCGCCCAGCTTGACCGTCACGCGCTCGGCCGCGGTCAGCGCCGCGACCGCCTCCCGGTAGGCCGCTTCGTCCGCCGCCGGGCCCAGGCGCGGCGGCCGCCCGGCGGGCAGTTCGTCGAGGTTGAAATGCACCAGGGGCGCGGGCTGGGTATTGAGCGGCAGCAACAGGAAAAACGGCCCCGCGAAATGGGGATCGTCCACGCGGCACAGGCCGCGCTGCAAGGCCGGGCCCAGCGCCGCCGGCGTGTGCAGCGAATAGGCTTCGCCGAGGGTCGCGCACATTTGGTGGAACAGGCCCTGCTCGTGCTTGGGAATCTGCTGCATGTTCGGACCTTCGTCCTCGGTCGTCTCGTCGCCGAACAGGTACCAGACGCCGACGCCGTCGCTGGCCGCCGCCAGCGAAGAAGCGAAGGCGTGCAGCGCGCCCGGACCGATCGAGGTGACCACCGCCGCCTTTTCGCCGGTTACCCAACGCAGGGCCATCGCGGCGTGGCCGGCCTCCACCTCGCTGCGCACGGCGTAGGTCTTAACCAGGCCCTGCGCCTCGTAAATGCGCAGGACCTCGCCGATTTCGGTCGAGCCGTGGCCGAGAATGCCGATGTACTTGCGCACGCCCTGCCGCAACAGCCCGAGCACCAGGGCTTCGGAAAGCGTCGTGTCGATATAACGCGGCAGACTGCCGTCCGCGAGCGCCGGCTCCAAACCACCAGCCTGGGCGATGCGTCGCGCGCGTTCGATCCGTTGACCGGTCAGAATATGGCGATCCATGATGGTCTCCCGAATTAGATTTTCGCGTGGCGAATGCGCGGCATTTTATCTCAAAGCGTCCGGCGCCGCGACGGTTTTTCGCGGCAACCGGATTTCCGGATAGACGGACGGCTCGTAGTTGCGCTCGATCAACGTCCGGATGCCCCGCATCATTTCGGGATACGCCGGATCGACGACCACGGCAGCGAAGCCGCGATCGCGTAGGTGATCGATAATCTCGGCGGCACCTTCGTCGGATTCCGGAATATCGAAATACCGGGGGCGATAATAGATCAGACGGCCGACGATCGGCCGAAAGCAGGCGAACCCGCTGTAGCCATCCAGGATGGGGCGATCGCGGGGCGCAACCTCCAACAAGTACCGAAACGCGTCCAACTGCCGCCGGCGGGTTTCGAATTGGTGCGCATCGAACCGAATTCCCACGAGCAGCGAAATCAACAGGCAACCGGCCACGACCCAACCCGGCCGCCGGCGCAGCCACAACGCGGCGAGGATGCTCAGCAGCAACAGCGGCAATACCGACAAGTGGGGCAGGTTGACCGGCATGAGCAACGCCTGCGCCAACAGCGCCAACGCGGAAGAGCCGAGTAGAAAAACCGCCGCCGACGGCATGCCGGGTTCGGAGGCCGGACGCCATACGCCGTAAAGGCCGAGCAAGCCAAGCAAAATGACCACCGGGCCGACCAGGCAGATGAGCAGCAGGTGTCGCGGCAGCGCCAACGCGACGGCGGGCTGGACCAGGGGCTGGAGCGACGACAAGGCGAAAAGCGAGCGCAGCAGGTCGGTTCGGCCGAAAGCCGCGTAACTTCCCCAGTACAAAAGTTCCGGGACCAGCAATACCGCGCCGAACAACGCCAGCCGCCACAACCGTCGTGCGAAGGACCAATGCAAAAATCGGTCGTGAAAACGTTCCAACGCCCAGGCCGTGGCGAGAATCACCAAAACGACCTTGTTGCCGAAAAGCAGCGCGACCCCGAAACAGACGGCCGCCGTCGCCAGACGCGCGCGGGCTGCATGGCGGTCGTCCAGATAAGCCAGCGTCGCGAGCAGCCCGGCCAGAATGAATGGCACTTGGAGGGTATCGGGCCGTGATTCCACCAGGCTGCGAGCGGCGAACGAGGCCGTCAGAAACAAGGCCAGGGCCAGCCAGGGAACGATTTTTTCAGCCGCCACCCGCTGGGTGAGACGAGACAATTGCCAGAACGGCAACAGGCTGATCGGCAACAGGCCCGCGCGGACCCAGGAGAACATTTCGGGCGTCGGCCCACACGCCCGGTAAAACGGATAGAGTAAAAAATTGAAGAAGGCCGGATGGGAATGATAGTAATCACGGCCGGGCCAGATATCGTGCAGCAGGAGCCAAAGTACCTGAGCGTTTTCAAATTCATCCGGGTTGAGCCGGCCCCAAAGCGACCAGAAAATTTGCCGCATCAAGAGCACGGCCACGATGAATTGCGTCAATCGAAGCAACCAGGGTTGACGAAAAATGAAACGGCTCCCCGCCATCGACCCGCCGATCCGTCGAAGAATTTTATTCGGCCCTCATCCGGTTCGCTCATTGTAGCATTTTTCCTTCGGCATGCCAGAAAGCCCGGCGTGAACCGGGGCGTCGCTTTTCTCCCCGCGGCAGGCGTGATAAGAAGACCAGCATGCTGACCGTTCACGCCATCTATCGGTGGAAATCAAGGTTCACCACCCGTTTGGAAGGATGGGACAATGTCCGCGTGCCGGCCGACAAGCCGCACTGGCGCGTCCTGGTGCTTTGGCTCGATGTATTGATTTTCAATGCGCTTTTCTACCTGTTCGTGAAGGCGCTGATCTTCCACCCCTTGGACGTCTCCAGCCTTTGGCAGATTTTCCTCTGGGGCCTCCTCTTTACCGCCTGCCTCTATATCTTCAACCACCTGCACCGTTGGCGCGAACGATTGCGCTTTCAGGCGACGACGCTGCAATGGCTGTTTTTCATGGCCATCGCGTTTTTCGCCACCTTTCTTTCCAATTTGGAGGTTACCCATAAGGGGTTCGATTTTTCCTGGTTGCGGCCGGAGATGATCAAGATCGTCTGGTGGCTGCGGATGTTCATTCCGCTGACTCCTTACTTTACCGCCTTTTTCGTCATTGCGATCACCTTGTTGATGTGGCGGACGACCACCAAACCGAAATCGCGTTTGATCTGGCTCATCCCCCTGATTTTTTCGTTGGTGATGATCTGGCTGTATCTATGGACGCTCGCGCCGATCGAAGGCATGTCGTTCCGCCCAGGCCAGAATCTGCCGCCCCGCAAAGGATCCTACATTTTCTTCGCCGCCCTTTTCGGCGGCCCGCCCTTGCTGTTGTTTTTTCTGTTAGTGATCCGCTTTTATTCGATGGCGTTTCGCGTGGTGCCGATCGTCTATTTCTTCGCGCAGATCCTGTTGAACTACATCGGGATTCTGCCGATGCAGTCGATTCACGACCTGATGCCGATCCTGGCGACCCGGGGTTACGACACGCGGAGCATCGAGGGCGTTTCGATGTTCTATCCGCCGCCCGGCACCGAGGTGGATTCGACCTTCACCTTTTTGCGCAAGATGGTGGGCACGCCCGAACGGCTGTACGTCAATTACGGGCCGACCTGCGGCCTGTACGCCTTCGACCGCGCGACGGGAAAAGCCCGGCAGCAGCTTCTTCCCGGCTTGATGCGCGACCTTCAACTCGCGCCGGACGGCCGGCACCTCTGGGGCACCAATTGGTATACCGGCGATTTCCTCTCGCTCGACGCCGACGACCTGAAAACCCAGTGCAAAAAGGATATCTTCCCCTTCGGCCTGCTGACGCCGCTCCAGTTCATCCCCTACAATCAAGAAGGGTTGTTCGTCTCCAACGTCACGCCGCCGGTGATTTCCTATCTCACGTACGAAAACATCGCCGACCCCTGCCAATTGAGCCTGCGCAAGACGATCGACTTCCAAAAAACCGGTTACACCCTGTTCAGCGACGGGGTTTACGGCATGTACCTGGACGCGCCCAACCACCGGCTGTACGCGCTCGTCGGGATGCTGGGCGACCGCTTCCTGATGAGCCTGGTCGAACTGGATAGCTGGACCTTTCAGATCATCCGCGAAGTCCACCTGCGGGCCGGCATGCTGATCACGCCGGTCAAGGGACGGCACACCGTGCTGATTCCCAGCTACTATTCCGACGAACTGCACGAGGTTTCGCTCGACACCATGCGGATTTTGCGGACGATGCATACCGATCCGAACATTCTCGGCCTGGCGCACGACGTCCGCCGCGGGTTGTTTTACGCGGTCAGCCGGGCGACCGGCATGCTGTCGGTCATCAGCGACGGCACGGGCAAGGTGATCCGCAAAGTGCCGGTGGGCAACAAGGCCGAGCCGGTCTGGTTGGATGAGGAGAACGATTTGCTGTTCATCGGCAGCCGCCTGGGGATCGTGCAGATCGATTTGGCGAAGTTCCTGCACGGCGAATCGCTGGCCGCGCGACCCCTGGCCGAGCCGGCGCCCGACGAGGAAACGGCCGCCGAACCGTCGCCCGAGGCGGCTCCGGCGAACGAGGCGTCGCCGGACCCCGGCACGTGAACCGCGAACGAGGAGCGAGCGGATTAACGCATTTCTCATCGAACGCAAACAAAAGGCAAACCGACGCCTATTAGAATTACCGCCTTTCACCGCAAGACGATGATCGGGAGGAGTCGGTGACAAGAAAAAAACTGTTCTGGAAATTGTACCCCGTCCAAATCGCCATTCTCCTGTTTAGTCTGGCGGCCCTGTTCGGGTACACCACCCTGATCCTGCGGAATTTCTATTTCGACCATACCGCCAACATCCTCGAAACCGACGCCCGCCTGTTGGCCGAGGAGATTAAAAACGCCGATCCGACGCGGATGCCGCTCGAACTGAACGACATCTGCCGGCGCCTGGACCGGGAGACCGGCACGCGTTACACGCTCATCCGGCCGTCGGGCGAGGTGCTCGCCGACTCCGAACAAACTCCGGCGGCGATGGACAACCATGCCGACCGGCCCGAGGTGCGCGAAGCCCTGGCCGGAAAAGTCGGCCGTTCGATCCGCTACAGCTTCACGCTGAAGAAGGACCTGGTTTACGTCGCCGTGCCGATCCGTCTGCAAAACCCGGGGGGACAACCCGTGATCGTGCGCGCATCCATGCCCCTGCCGGTTTTCAAACAGGCGCTGAACAACCTCGATCTCCGCATCGCGCTGGGCGGTCTGGCGGTGGCGCTGCTGGCCGGCGGTTTGCTCTGGTGGACGGCGCGGCGCGTCACCCGGCCGCTCCAAGCGGTCGCCCGCGGCGCGGCGCGGCTGGCCGAAGGCGATTTCTCGACCCGCGTCCAGGCCGCCGATTACGAGGAATCGGCCGTCCTCGCCGACTCGTTGAATCGGATGGCCGGCCAGCTCGACCAATGGATCCGCACCGTGACGCGGCAGCAGCGCGAGCAGGAAGCCGTGCTGGCGAACATGAACGAAGCGGTCATGCTGATCGACGGCGAACGGCGGATCGTGCGCCTCAACCAGGCGGCCGGGCGCCTGCTGGGGGTCGATCCGCAACAGGCGGCGGGCCGTTTGATCCTGGAGGTGGCGCGATACGCGAATCTGCAGAAATTCATCGGTGAATTGCTGGAAAAGGGCCAACGCTCCGAGGCCGACCTGTTGTTGCACGACGGCGGCGAGCGGTTCCTGCTGGCCTATGGAATTTTTCTGCCGCCGACCGCCGAACAGGACGGCGCGGTCGCCTTGATCGTGCTGCACGACGTCACGCGCCTGAAAAAGCTGGAAAACCTGCGGCGCGAGTTCGTCGCCAACGTTTCGCACGAACTCAAAACCCCCATCACTTCCATTAAAGGTTTCGTGGAAACGTTGCGGGACGGGGCGATCAACGACCCGGAAAACGCCAAAAACTTCCTCGCCATCGTGTCCAATCACGCCGAACGGCTCAATTCGATCATCGACGACCTGCTGTTCCTGTCGAAAATCGAGCAGGACGAGCAGGCCGCGACCGTCGCCGGCGAACCGGCGCGCCTGGCCGGAGTCGTCCAGTCGGCGCTCAATATCTGCGCGGCGCGGATCGCCGAAAAAAAGGCCGCGGTCGAGCTGACCGGCGACCTGGAACTGCAAGTGGTCGTCAACCAGAAGTTGCTTGAATTGGCGGTCGTCAACCTGCTGGACAACGCGCTGAAATACGGCGAGGCCGGCAGCCGGGTGACGATCCGGCTCGAAGGCACCCCGACCGAAGCGCGACTCGTCGTGGCCGACAGCGGTTGCGGCATCGAAGCCGAACACCTGCCGCGGATCTTCGAGCGTTTTTACCGGGTGGACAAGGCGCGCAGCCGCAAACTGGGCGGCACCGGGTTGGGTCTGGCGATCGTCAAACACATCGTCAACGTGCATCGCGGGCAAATCACCGTGCAAAGCGAACCCGGCAAAGGCAGTGTTTTTACGATTCATTTGCCACGCGCCTGATCGATTTTCATTCCTAACCGAAAATTAACAATCCGGTAGCGGTAATTTAGCACCCGCCTTTTATCTTCTTTCCGAAAAGTGAAACCGGAAGAGCGTCCCGCGACGCGAAAGGAGATAAAATCCGATGAAACCCTGGAAACTGATTGCCTTGACGATCCTGGCCGGCTTGCTGATTCTGCCGGCGACCGGCTTGAAGGCCCTGGCCGGTGAAATCATCAACGGCGCCGGCGCGACGTTCCCTTACCCCCTGTACGCACAGTGGGCCTACAAATACGAAAAACTCACCGGCGTCAAAATGAACTACCAGTCGATCGGCTCCGGCGGCGGCATCGCCCAGATCAAGGCGAAGACCGTCGATTTCGGCGCCTCCGACGCCCCGCTGACCCAGGCGGAACTGAACGAAGCCGGCCTGGTGCAATTTCCGATGGTGATGGGCGGCGTCGTGCCGGTGGTCAACGTGAAAGGCATCGGCGCCGGCAAACTGAAACTGACGCCCGCCGCGCTGGCCGATATCTACCTGGGTAAAATTAAAAAATGGGACGATCCGGCGATCAAGGCCGCCAATCCCGGCCTCGCCCTGCCGAGCACCCCGATCTACGTGATTCACCGCGCCGACGGCTCCGGCACCACCTGGATCTTCACCAACTACCTGGCCAAGATTTCGGCCGAATGGAAAACCAAGGTCGGCGCCGACAAGGCCGTTTCCTGGCCGACCGGCTTGGGCGGCAAAGGCAACGAGGGCGTCGCCGCTTACGTGCAGAAAACCAACGGCGCCATCGGCTACGTCGAATACGCCTATGCCCTGCAAAACAAAATGGCCTTTACCCTGCTGCAGAACCAGGCCGGGAAATTCGTCGCCCCGACCCTCGAAAGTTTCCAGGCCGCCGCGGCCAACGCCGACTGGAAAAACGCCCCCGGCTTCTACCTGGTCCTGATCGACCAGCCGGGCGACGGCAGTTGGCCGATCACCGGCGCGACTTTCATCCTGATGCACAAGGCGCAGGCCAACGGCGCCAAGGCGCAGACGATCCTGAAGTTCTTCGACTGGTGCTTCGCCCACGGCAAGGACCAGGCGGTTGCGTTGCATTACGTGCCGCTGCCCGACAGCGTGATCCAGCTCGTGCAGTCCGAGTGGAAGAAATCCATCGCGGCGGGCGGCCAGCCGGTCTGGTAGCCGACGGCTTATCCGAATCCATCCGGCGGAAACGGGGGCTGCTCCGGCGGTTCCCCGCTTTCGCCTTTCGAGCGTGAAGCATGAGCGACCAGGTAGTGCGACAGACACGCACCGGCGACCGGGTTTTCAAGGGTTTGACCCTCGTCTCGGCGATCGGGATTCCCCTGCTGATGGCCGGTATTTTCGCCGTGCTCTACAGCGGTTCGCGGGAGGCGCTCGGCCGTTTCGGCTGGCGGTTTCTGATCTCGCAGGACTGGGACCCCGTCGCGAAGCTGTTCGGCGCGGCCAGTTCGGTCTACGGCACCCTGGTTTCCACTCTGATCGCCATGGCGTTGGCGGTGCCGCTAGGCCTGGTGATCGCCCTGTTTCTGGTGGAACTGGCGCCGCCACGCCTGAGCAAGATCCTGGGCTACGGCATCGAATTGCTCGCCGCCATCCCCAGCATCATTTACGGCATGTGGGGGTTGTTCGTCTTCGCGCCGTTCATGGCCGAACACATTCAGCCCTGGCTGGGCGAACACCTCGGCTTTCTGCCGCTCTTCCAGGGGCCGCCGATGGGCCTGGGCATGCTGACCGCCGGCGTCATCCTGGCCTTGATGGTGCTGCCGTTCATCAGTTCGGTGATGCGCGACGTGTTCCACATGGTGCCGCCGATCATCAAGGAAGCCGGCTACGGCATGGGCGCCACGACCTGGGAAGTGACCCGCAAGATCATGGTCCCGTACGGCATTTCCGGCTTGCTGGGCGCCTGTTTTCTCGGCCTGGGCCGGGCGATCGGCGAAACGATGGCGGTCACCTTCGTGATCGGCAACAACCATCACGTCTCCGCCTCGCTGTTCGAACCGGCCAACAGCATCGCCTCGACCCTGGCCAACGAATTCACCGAGGCCGCCGAACCGCTCTACCTCAACTCGCTGATCGGCCTGGGCCTGGTGCTGTTCGTCATGACCATTCTCATCCAGATCGCGGCGCAACTCTGGCTGCGGGGCATCCAGAAAAAAATGGGGGCGCCGCGATGAACCGCCGTCCGCCGCTCGGCCGCAAAATCACCAACGGGATCGTCACCGTGATTTCTGCGCTGGCCGCGTTGATCGGCATTTTTTTCCTCGGCTGGATCCTGCTGGAAATCTTCCAGCGGGGGGCGACTTCGCTCAACGCCGCTTTCTTCACGCAATTGCCGACACCGCCGGGCATCCCCGGCGGCGGCCTGGCCAACGCGCTGGTCGGCACCGGACTGCTGACCGCCCTGGCGATCGCGCTGGGCGTACCGATGGGCGTGCTGGCCGGCATGTACCTGTCCGAGTACGGTCGCCATTCGCGTCTGGGCGCCGTCGTGCGCTTCACCGTCAACGTGATGATGGGCGTGCCGTCGATCATCGTCGGCCTGTTCGCCTACGGCCTGCTGGTGCGGCCGTTCGGCCACTTTTCCGGCTTCGCGGGCGCCGTGGCGCTGGCGATCATCATGCTGCCGGTCGTGGCGCGGACCTCCGAGGACATGCTGCGCCTGGTGCCGGATTCGTTGCGCGAATCGGCCCTGGCGCTGGGCGCGCCGCGCTGGCGGACAATCGTCGGCGTGGTGCTGCAGGCGGCCAAACGCGGCATGATCACCGGCACCCTGCTCGCCGTGGCCCGCGTCAGCGGCGAAACCGCGCCGTTGTTGTTCACCGCGCTCAACAGTCCGTACTGGCCGAATTCGCTGTTCCAGCCCACGGCCAATCTGACCGTCACGATTTTCAACTACGCCATGTCGCCGTATGTGGATTGGCAGCAGGCCGCCTGGGGCGCCTCGCTGCTGATCACCGCCGCGGTGCTGGCGCTGACCATCCTGGCCCGGCTCGGGTTCATGGGGGTGAAAAAATGATGCAGACCTTCGCGGAAATGATGAATCCGGTGGCCGGCGCCATCGAAGCCGCGACGACGACGGCGCGGGACCAGGTCGTCACCGGCGCCAAGCTGCGCGTCGAACACCTGGATTTCTATTATGGTAGCCATCGGGCGCTCGTCGACAACAATCTGGACATTCTGGACGGCAAGGTGACGGCGATCATCGGGCCGTCGGGCTGCGGCAAATCGACCCACATCCGCGTTTTCAACCGCATCTACGAGTTGTACCGCGACCAGCGCGCCACCGGCCACATCTACCTCGACGGCCAGGACATCCTGGCGCCCAACATCGATCGGATCGATTTGCGGCGGCGCGTCGGCATGATCTTTCAGAAGCCGTCGCCCTTTCCGATGAGCGTGTACGAAAACGTCGCCTACGGCCTGCGGCTGCATTACCGCCTGACGAAGGGCGAACTGGCCGAGCGCGTGGAAAAAGCCCTGGTCGACGCCGCGCTGTGGGACGAGGTGAAGGACAAGCTGGCCCAGCCGGGCACCGCCCTGTCGGGCGGCCAGCAGCAGCGCCTGTGCATCTCGCGCGCCATCGCCGTCAAGCCGGAAGTGCTGCTGATGGACGAACCGACCTCGGCCATCGATCCGGTGGCCACCGCAAAAATCGAGGAACTCATCGACACGTTGCGCGGCCGTTACACGATCGTGATCGTCACCCACAACATGCAGCAAGCCGCCCGCATCTCCGATTACACCGCCTTCTTCTACGAAGGGAAAATCGTCGAGTACGGGACGACCAAAAAAATCTTCACCAAGCCGGACCACAAACAAACGGAAGACTACATCACCGGCCGTTTCGGCTGATCCGGAAAGGATTCGACCCATGGCAAAGCTGCTTTCCAAGCAAATCGAGAAACTCAAAACCGGCATTCTCGAACTGGGCGCCATCGTCGAGGAACGCGTGCACCTGGCGGTGCAGGCCCTGATGTCGCTGGACGCCGGACTGGCCGAAAAAATCGTGCGGGACGACGAGGAAATCAATCATCGGGAAGTCGATCTCGAGGAGGAGTGCTTGAAGGTTCTGGCGCTCTACCAGCCGGTCGCGATCGATCTGCGCTTCATCATCGCCATTCTCAAGATCAACAACGACCTGGAACGCATCGGCGACCTGGCGGTCAGCATCGCCCAGCGAACCCGCTTTCTCGCCCAACAACCGGAACGCATCGCGCCGCCGACCAACCTGCCGCTGATGGCCGACAAGACGCAAAGCATGCTCAAGCGCAGTCTCGATTCGCTGGTTCATCTGGATTCGCCCACCGCCCGCGGCGTCCTCGAATGCGACAAGGAAGTCGACGCCATCCGCCACGAGATCAACCGGCTGATGTACGAGGCCATGCGCCGGAATCCGGCGCGGCTCGAATGCTACATCCAGGTGTTGCTGGCGGCGAGCCATTTGGAACGCATCGCCGACCATGCCACGAACATCGCCGAGGACGTCATCTACCTGGCCGAGGGTGAAATCGTGCGCCACGGCGCGCTGTAAACAACGCGTCGCGGGAGCTGTCGGCAAATGAATTGAGAAGCCGGCGGCGAAAACCGCCTTATCTTTTCCGCTTGCCCGCGCGGCCGCGGGCGCCGGCGGTTTCCGCGGCGCGCGGGACGGCGGCCGGCGGTTGGGGTTCGTCCCCGCGCATACCGAATTCCATGATGGACATCGCTTCCTCGCCCATCCGCTTCAGGTCGCTGCGACAATCGCTTTGGTACCATTCGCGCAGGATGACCTTGAACAATCCCATGATCGCCCCGGCCAGGAACCGCGCCCGGCGATCGGTCATTCCGGAATCGCCGCCCCGCGTGATCAGTTCCGCGGCGATGATCGCTTCCCAGTCCTCGTCCATCTTGTCGCCGCGCGCGATCAAGGTCGGCGATTTCTGGATGATGCGCTGTTGAATCAGGTGATCTTCCCGCGCCGCGTGGTATTGCTCGGCCATGGTCATGGTGGCGCGGCGGATCGCGTCCATCGCCGTTTCCTGACCGCGATTTTCGGCCAGCAACCGGCGAAAATATTCCAGGTAGATTTCTTGATGCGGAAAAACGACCAAATCCTTGGAAGGAAAATAACGGAAGAAGGAACGGCGCGAAACCTCGGCGGCCTCGGCGATCTCGTCGACCGTCGTTTCCTCGAATCCCTTTTCGATGAACAGTTTCATCGACACCTGGATCAAGGAGTCGCGGACTTTGGCCTTTTTCCGTTCGCGCAGGGAGCTATGATTCAGCATTTCCTGAGTATAATTCTCTAGACACTGAGTGTAAATAGACACCGGTGAAAACGACAAATCTTGGGGATCATGAGCCGTGCCGGCCGGCGGCGCGACCTGGTGAATATCCGGCCGATTTTTCATGAATCGCTGCTCCGTCCCTGTTTTCAGCCCTTGGCGACCCCGAACCCGAATGGCGGGACGCGGGTCGACAACGGCCAAGCCGTCTTGAACAAAATCGTAATATATAATGCATTAGGCACTCGGTGTCAAAATATACCGAGGGACAGAATATGGAATGGCCTTTCGTCTCCCGGTCCGCCGCGGCATCGCCACCGGGCGGATTTTTGTTACACTACGGTTTGAAAGCGAGGTCCGTCATGCCCGCGCGAACCGGACGAAATTGGCTGGTGCCGCTGTTGCTGCATCTGTTCGCCGCCAATTACGGGTGGCGGCCGCGCCTCCGCCGGTACCTCAAAAGCCGCGACGGGTGGATGGATTTCACCGTCGGCTTCCGCACGCTGGACGGGACGATCCGCGCCGGCTTGCGCTTCCGCGACGGCCGCGTCCAGGTGCTCGGCGACGCGCCGCCGGACGCGGATACCGAATTGTGCTTTCGCGACAAGTCGGTCATCCGAAAAATGCTCCGGTTGCCGCCCAACGAGGTGATGAACCTGCTGTTGCGCAACGAGCTGTCGATTCGCGGCAACCTGGCGACGATGAGCAAGTTCAATTTTCTCCTCTCGGTTTTGCTGGAGAAAAAGCACCGCCGGATGGCGGCGCGACAGGCGGCCGCCCAGCCTGACGGCGACGACCGCCCGGCCGATCGCGAGGGTTCGGCCAAGCTGGCCGCGCGGCGCCGCGAACGCCTGCCGGGCAAACCGACGGACGCCGTGCGCCATCTCGACGATCCCTACCTGGCGGAATATTCCCTCGACGACTTCCCGCGCCTGCGAAAATTTCTCAACCTCCACTTCACGCAAAAACCGGAAATCTGCGCCGAACGCGCGGTTTTGCTGACGCAATGGTTCCGGGAAAACGGCTTTGAAACCGACGCGCAAGGCCGGCCGTGGGTTCCGGTGCTGCGACAGGCCGCCGCGTTCCGCTTTTTCATGGCCCACAAAACGCCGCGGCTGCGCGCCGACGATCTGCTCGCCGGCACGACGACCGCCAAGGAAATCGGCGTGGTGCTTTATCCGGACACGCACGGCACGATGATCTGGGGCGAACTGCTGTCGGCGCCGTACCGGCCGTTGAATCCCTACGATATCAGCCAGGAAACCCGGCGCGTCCTGCACGAGGACGTTTTCCCTTATTGGGAAAAGCGCAACGTCCGCGAAATCGTCCGCCGCCGCTACCACGCGCCGCTCTGCCAGCAGATGGACGAGCGCTTCGCCGTCTTTTTCCTCTGGAAGACCGTCGCCGTCTCGCACACCATCCCCGATTTTCCGCGGCTGCTGCGCCTGGGTACCGAGGGGATGATCGCCGAAATCGAAGCCGAGCCGGTCGTCGCCGGACCGGCGGGCGAGGAAAAATGCCACCTGCTGGAGGCGATGGCGACCGTGCTGGCCGGCGTCAACGATTACGCTGACAACCTGGCGCGCCAGGTGGCCGCGGAAGCGGCCGCGGAGCCTGACGGCCCCCGCCGGTCGGAGTTGCTCGCGCTGGCCGCCATCACCGCGCGCGTGCCGCGCCAACCGGCCCGCACCCTGCACGAGGCGCTGCAGGCGATCTGGACGATGTGGCTCGCGCTGCATCAGGAGAACACCAACGCCGGCCTTTCGTTGGGCCGGCTCGATCAATGGCTGCAACCGTTTTTCGCGGCCGATCTGAAAGCGATCGCCGATCCGGAGGCGCGGCGCGCCTACATCCGCCGGGCCATCGAGCTGGTCGGCTGTTTCTACCTGCGCTGCACCGATCACCTGCCCCTGGTGCCGGACATCGGCAATTTCCTCTTCGGCGGCAGTTCATCCGACCAGGCGATCACCCTGGGCGGCGTGACGCCCGCGGGCGCGAACGGCGTGAACGACATGACTTATGTCTTCCTGAAGGTCACGGAGCTGCTCAACATCCGCGACCCCAACGTAAACGCCCGTTTTCACCCGGGGATCAACTCCGACGATTACCTGCGGCGGTTGTGCGAGGTCAATTACCTGACGGCCGCGACGCCCTCGCTGCACAACGACCGCGCCGTCATGGCCTCCTTGGCGGAGTTCGACTATCCGCCCGAGCATTTGCGCGACTGGTCGGCCACCGGCTGCGTCGAGCCGACGCTGGCGGGCCGGCACATGGGCCACACCAACTGCATGATGATGAACATGGTGGCGGCGCTGGAAATGGCGCTGCACAACGGCCGCCACCCGCTGATGAACTGGGATCTCGGACCGAAAACCGGCCCGGCGGACAACGCCACCTTCGCGACGTTCGATCGTTTCTTCGCCGCCTTCGCCGAGCAGTATCGTTTTCTCATCGATCAGGCCTGCGAATACAACAATTTGCTGGGCACGGTGCACGGCGAGGTCCGCCCGACGCCGCTTTTGTCGTCGTTGCTCGACGGCTGCCGCCAATCCGGCCGCGACGCCTCGCGCGGCGGCGCGCGCTACAACACCTCGGGCGCCGCCTGCATCGGCCTGGCGGACGTCACCGATTCGTTGCTGGCGATCAAGACGCTGGTGTACGACGCCCGGAAGGTGTCGCTCGCCGAACTGCGACGCGCCGTGGACGACAACTTCGCCGGCGCGCCGGCCTGGCGGGCGCTGGCGTTGAAAAAGGCGCCGAAATTCGGCTCGGGCGATCCGGAGGCGCTGGCCATGGCCGATCGCGTCACCCGGCTGACGCACGACGCCTTCGCCGCTCAGGCGAACTACCGCGGCGGCCGGTACACGGCAGGGTTCTGGTCGATGTCCAACCACGTCGCTTTCGGCTGCCTGAGCGGCGCCCTGCCCTCGGGCCGGCTCGCCGGCAAGCCCTTCACGCCGGGGCTGACGCCCGTGCCGAACGCTTCCGAAAACCTGCTCGATCCGATCCGCGACGTGGCGGCGCTGCGGCCGGAACAGATGAACAACAACATCGCCTTCAACGTCAAAATCGTGCCGGGCCCGCGCGACACGCACGCCCAGGCGGTGGATAACATCCGGCATTACGTGAAGACCTATTTCGAACTCGGCGGCATGCAGATGCAGTTCAACGTCGTCACCTCGGCGATCCTGCGCGACGCGATGGCGCACCCGGAGGACTACCGGAACCTGCTGGTCCGCATCTCCGGCTACAACGCCTATTTCGTGACGCTCAATCGCGACCTGCAACTCGAGCTGATCCAGCGCGCCGAGTACGGGATCTCTTGATGCCCGCGGACTTCGCCGCCGAACCGCTGATCCTCGACGTCAAGCACAACTCGCTGGACGACGGCCCGGGCATCCGCTCGACGGTGTTTTTCAAGGGCTGCCCGCTCGATTGCGCCTGGTGTCACAATCCGGAAAGCAAATCGCCGGAAGCCGAGCTGGCGGTGGATCCGGCCGCCTGCGTCAACTGCGGCGCCTGCGCGGCGGCCTGCCCGCACGGCGCGATCCGGCCGGGCGCCGTCGACCGCGACCGCTGCCGGCGCGATTTCCGCTGCGCGGCGGTCTGCCCCACTGAGGCGCTGCGGCGGCTGGGCCGCTACCGGCCCCCGGCGGAAATCCTCGCCGAGTTGAAGCGCTACCTCCCGTTCTTCCGCAATTCCGGCGGCGGCCTGACGCTGTCGGGCGGCGAACCGACGCTCTACCCGGACTACGCCGCCAAGCTGCTGCGCGGGGCGAAGCAACTGGGCATTCGGACGTTGCTTGAAACTGGCGGTTTATTTGACTTCACCCGTTTCCAGGAAAACCTTTTGCCCTGGCTGGATGCGATCTATTTCGATTTGAAACTGATGGATGACGGCCAACACCGCGAATTCTGCGGCGCGCCCAACGGGAGAATCCTGGATAATTTCCGCCGCCTGGCGGTCGTCGCGCGCACCGGCTTCTTCCGGCTGCTGCCGCGCGTACCGCTGGTGCCCGGCCTCACCGACACCGACGAAAACCTGGCGGCGATCGCCCGTTTTCTGGACGACTGCGGCGTCCGCCGGGTCGATCTGTTGCCCTACAATCCGACCTGGACGCGCAAAGCCGTGCTCATCGACCGGCCGACCCGCCTGGCGATCGAACGCTGGCAAACTCCGGACGAACTGGAGCGCTGCCGGCGGGCTTTCGCCGGCTTCGCCATCGAACGGTAGACGAACGGGGAAAAAAGTTTCGCCCCGCCGAAAAAAACGTTGACCCTCCGGACTCAAGCGGGTATAGGTCGCAACTTAAATCAACGTGATTTTTCACCCGGCAACCTGAACGAAAAAAACGAAAATTCGGCATCCGAGAAAAGGAAGGAACGGGACCATCATGAGCCAGGATCTCCGCTGGGTGGTGATCAAGTTCGGCGGCACCAGCGTTTCCACGGTCGAGAATTGGCGGACCATCGCCGGCATCGTTCAGTCACGGTTGGCGGCGGGGCCGCGGGTGTTGGTGGTCTGCTCCGCCCTCGCCGGCGTCTCCAACAGCCTGGAAAAATTGCTCGAGGAAGCGGCCGGCGGCGATTCGTCCGGGATTTTCGACGCTTTGCGCGACAAGCACCTGGCGCTGGCCCGCGAGTTGGGGTTGGACGGCGAGACGCTGCTGCAGAATTCGTTTCTGGAGTTGTCCCGCCTGGTGCAGGGAGCCGCTCTGGTGGAGGAAGTCAGCCCGCGGCTGCACGCCCGGGTGATGGCTTACGGCGAGTTGATGGCCACCCGGCTCGGCGCCGCCTACCTCAACCTGCAGGGCCTGGCCACCACCTGGCACGACGCCCGCCAATCCCTGGTCGCCGAAACCAAGGAACACCAGGGCATCCGGCAGCACTTCCTTTCCGCCACCTGTTGTCACACCGACGATCCGCTGCTGCGCGAGCAATTCGCCGCCTACGGCACGCCGGTCGTGCTGACGCAAGGGTTCATCGCCCGGGACGCCGGCGGCGAGACCGTCCTGCTGGGCCGCGGCGGATCCGACACTTCGGCCGCCTATTTCGCCGCCAAGCTGGGCGCCGAGCGCTGCGAAATCTGGACCGACGTCCACGGCATCTTCACCGCCAATCCGCGCGAGGTGCCGACCGCGCGCCTGCTCAAACGACTCGATTACGAGGAAGCGCAGGAGATCACCTCGATGGGCGCGAAGGTGCTGCACCCGCGCTGCCTGCCGCCCGTCCGCGAGGCCAACATTCCGCTGCACATCTACTGCACCTCGCAGCCGTCGGTCGAGGGCACGGTCATCACGTCCGACGTCGCGATGCCCAGCGCGCAGGTCAAGGGGATTTCCTCCAAGTACCAGATCACGCTGATTTCGATGGAATCGCTGGGGATGTGGCGGCAGGTGGGTTTTCTGGCCGATGTGTTCGCGGTCTTCAAGCGGCACGGCATTTCGGTCGACCTGGTGTCCACGTCGGAAACCAACGTCACCGTGTCGCTGGACAACGTGGCCAACGCGCTCCACCCCGACGCCCTGCAGGCGCTGGTCCGCGACCTCGAGGTTTTCTGCGCGGTGCGCAAGATCGGCCCCTGCGCGTCGGTCAGCCTGATCGGCCGCCGGATCCGCACGATCCTCAACCAGCTCGGCCCGATTTTCGAGGCGCTGGGCGAGGCGCGCATCCACCTCGTCAGCCAGGCGGCCAACGACCTGAACCTGACCTTCGTGGTCGACGAAAATCAGACGCAACGACTGGTTGACGTGCTGCACCAGCAGCTCTTCGAGCACTCGCGCAACGAGAGCCTCTACGGACCGTCGTGGAACGACCTCTTCGAGGAAGACACGCAGCGCAAAGCGCCGGCGCCCAAACCCTGGTGGCGCGAGCGGCGCGACGAATTGCTGGCCCAGGCGGCGGCGGAATCGCCGCTTTACGTCTACGACGAGGAAACCCTGGCGGCGGCCGTCGAGCAGTTGCAGCGCCTGACCGCCGTGGCGCGGATTTTCTACTCGATCAAGGCCAACCCGTTTCCGCCGATTCTGCGCTTCTTTCACCAGGCCGGCCTGGGCTTCGAGTGCGTTTCGCCGGGCGAGGTCGAATTGCTGCTCGACCTGTTTCCCGAACTGGACCGCCGGCGCATCCTGTTCACCCCCAACTTCGCGCCGCGCCGCGAATACGAAACCGCGCTGCAGCAAGGGGTGCTGGTCACCCTCGACAATCTGTTCCCCTTGCAGCAATGGCCGGAGGTGTTTCGCGGCCGCGAAATTTTCGTGCGCCTCGATCCGGGCATCGGCCGCGGCCATCACCACCACGTCAAGACGGCGGGCAGCCATTCCAAATTCGGCATCATCCCCGAACAGGTCGACGCCCTGTTGGCCCTGATCAAAAAACTGGGCGTGCGGATCACCGGACTGCATGCCCACACCGGCAGCGGCATTCTGACGCCCGACAACTGGCGCGAAACCGCGTCCTTCCTGGCGGCGATCGCCGAGCGCATCCCGACCGTCCGCACCCTCGACGTGGGCGGCGGCCTGGGCGTCGTCGAAAAGCCGGGGCAACTGGCGCTCGACCTGCAAAAGGTCAACGCCAACCTCGCGCAGGTGAAGGCCGCGTATCCGCAGATCGAAATCTGGCTCGAACCTGGGCGGTACCTGGTGGCGCATTCCGGCGTGCTGCTGGCCCGCACCACGCAAACCAAGCAGAAAAACGGCGTCCATTACATCGGTATCGAAACCGGCATGAATTCGCTGATCCGGCCGGCGCTTTACGGGGCCTATCACGAGATCGTCAACCTGACGGCGCTGGGCAAGACCAAGCGCGTCAAGGCCAATATCGTCGGGCCGATCTGCGAATCGGGCGACGTGCTGGGTCACGAGCGCAGCATTCACGCCGCCAAGGAAGGCGACGTTCTGCTGATCGCCACCGTCGGCGCCTACGGCCATTCGATGAGCTCGCACTACAATCTGCGGGCGCCGGCGCGGGAAATCCTGCTGGCGAAACGCGACCTCGCCAAAGCCAGATAAATCCACGCGCCGCGTCGACCGGCGGCCGGTGGATTGTCCCGGACCGCCGCATTTCCTAAAATGAAAAATCACCATCGTGAGGGGAGGATTTTCGCTGGAGCCGTCCGTAGCCGGAAGAACCGACAACGCGCCGCCCGCCCGGCTCACCGTCATCGCGCCGCCTTCACGGTTCGTGCCGGTCGATCCGGCGGAACTGTGGTCGTATCGCGACCTGCTGTACTACCTGACGCTGCGCGACATTCAGGTCAAATACAAGCAGACGGCCATCGGCGTCGCCTGGGCCGTGTTGCAACCCCTGGTTTCGATGATCGTCTTCACCCTCTTTTTCGGCAAACTGGCCGGCCTGCCCTCGGAAGGGGTGCCCTATCCGGTCTTTTCCTTCGTCGGCCTTTTGCCCTGGACCTACTTCGCCACGGCGCTGCAATTCGGCAGCACCAGCCTGGTGACGAACGCCGGCCTGGTGCAGAAGGTCTACTTTCCGCGGCTGCTGTTGCCGGCCGGTTCGGCGATCGCCGCCCTGCTCGATTTGTTCATCGCGATGCTCTTCTTGCTCGTGCTGCTGGCCGCCTACGGCGTTCACCCGACCGCGCGCGTGTGCTGGTTGCCCGCGTTCGTTCTGCTGGCGTTTCTGACCGCCCTGGGCTGCGCGCTGTGGCTGGCCGCCGTCAACGTCAAGTACCGCGACGTGCAGTTCGCGATCCCGTTCCTGATCCAGGTCTGGCTCTTCGTCACCCCGGTGGTGTATCCCAGCAGCCTGGTGCCGCCGTCGCTGCGCCTGCTCTACGGGCTCAACCCGTTGGTCGCGGTGGTCGAGGGTTTCCGCTGGGCGCTGCTGGGCAAGCCGTTTCCGGCGACCGGCATGATGATCGTCTCGACGCTGGTCGGCCTCGGTCTGCTGATCGGCGGCGCCTATTACTTCCGGCGGATGGAAAACGAATTCGCCGACGTGGTGTAACCGATGAACGACGACTTCGCCATTCGCGTCACGGGCCTGGGCAAGCGCTACCGGCTCGGCGCGACGACGGGCGGTTACGGCACCTTGCGCGACTCGCTGGCCGAACTGGCCCGGCGGCTCGGCGGCTCGGCGACCGCGGCCCCGGAACCGGCGCCGTTCTGGGCGCTGCGCGACGTCTCGTTCGCGGTACAGCGCGGTGAGGTGCTCGGCATCATCGGCCGCAACGGCGCGGGCAAGAGCACGCTGCTGAAAATTCTGGCGCGAATCACCGCGCCGACGGCGGGGCGCGCCGAAATCCGCGGGCGCGTCGGTTCGCTGCTGGAAGTGGGCACCGGGTTCCACCCCGAGTTGACCGGCCGCGAAAACATCTACCTGAACGGCGCGCTGCTCGGCATGACCCGCGCCGAGATCAAGGCGAAGTTCGACGAAATCGTCGCCTTTTCTGAAATCGAGAAATTTCTCGACACGCCGGTCAAACGCTATTCCAGCGGCATGTACGTCCGCCTGGCCTTCGCGGTGGCGGCGCACCTGGAGCCCGAGATCCTGCTGGTCGACGAGGTGCTCGCCGTCGGCGACGCGGCCTTCCAGAAAAAATGCCTGGGCAAAATGAGCGACGCGGCCGGCGGCGGGCGGACCGTGCTGTTCGTCAGCCACAACCTCGGCCTGATCCGCGAACTGACGCCGCGCGCCCTCTGGCTGCACGACGGGCAATTGCGCTACGAAGGCGAAATCAGCCAGGCCATCGAACGCTACCTGTCGCACGGCCTGGCGGCGCGCGAGGCCGAGGTCGACCTGACCGACCATCCGAACCGCCTGCCGGGCATGAAAAAAATCCTGCGCGCCGTCCGTTGCCGCCGCCCCGACGGTTCGCCGGCCGAGGACTTTTCCCAGGACGAGGACATCGTGCTGGACATCGAATACGATTCCCCCGTCGTCCGCCTCGCCGGGATCGGCTTTCACTTCCGCACCTTCGAGGGCGTGCGCGTCGGCGGTTTCAATTCCTATATGGGCGCGCCGCCGCCCTACCAGTTGCCGCCGCGCGGCGTCGTCAGTTTTCGGATGCCGGCTCGGCAGTTCACCCCCGGCGCGTACCTGGCGACCGTTTCCCTCGGTTCGCACCCGCAGGCCTTGGAGGATTGCGTCGAGAACGCGATCGGCTTCCACCTGCACCCGGCGGACATCTACCGCACCGGCTACCTGTTGACCAAGGAAGACGGCGTCGCCGCGCTGAACGTGCAAATGGAAATTCACGAGGTCCGCTGAAATGATGGGCGCCGGACGATTCGACTCGTGCCGCCGGTCATTGGCCCGCTTGGGCGTGAAACGAATCGCCACCCACCTGACACCGGCCGAGCAGGAAGTCCTTTTTGCCCTTGCTCGCGCCTTGCCGTCCGGCGCCGTCGTGGTGGAGATCGGCAGCTACCTGGGCGCAAGCACGACCTGTCTGGCGGCGGGCGCGCGCGAAAGCGACGGCCGGGTTCATGCCGTCGACACCTGGACCAACCGGGCGATGACCGAGGGCGAGCGCGACACCTTCGCCGAATTCAGCGCCAACACCGCGCCGCTCGCCGCGTGGATCCAACCGCACCGCGGCGAATCGGTCGCCGTCGCCGCTTCCTTCGCGCCGGCCGTCGATCTGCTTTTCGTGGACGGCGATCATTCCTACGCGGGCGTCGCCGCCGACCTCGCGGTCTGGCTGCCGAAAATGAAACCCGGCGGTTGGATCGTTTTTCACGATTACGGCTGGGCCGAGGGCGTGCGGCGGGCCGTGCGCGAACAGGTCGCGCCGCGCCAGATCGAGGGCGGGCGCCGGCGGGACACGCTGTACTGGACGCGGATCGCACCGCGCGCCGCCGAACCGTCGCTGGCCGTTTCGGTCATCGTTCCCACCTGCGACCGCGCCGCCTCGCTGGCCCGCACGCTGGAAACCCTCGACCGGCAGGCTGAGCCCGCGGGCGGCGGCGAAATCATCGTGGTGGACAACCGGCCGAACGACGCCGTCCGGCAGCGGGTCGAAGCGGCGCGGGCCGGCGCTTCCTGGCCGATTCGCTACCTCGCCGAAAATCGTCCCGGTCTGCATCAGGCCCGCCACGCGGGCGCGCGGCAGGCGCGGGGCGCCTTGCTGGTTTATGTCGACGACGACGTCGACACGCCGGACGGCTGGCTGGCGGCCTTGCTGGCGCCGTTCGCCGATCCGCTCACGGCGGTGGTCGGCGGCAAGGTGACGCCCGGCTACGAGCAGCCGCCGCCGTCCTTCGTCCAGGAGTTATCGCCCGACAACCTCAGCCTGCTGGACTTGGGCGCGGCGCCGCTCGCGTTGTCCTGGCCGCGGATCGCCTTCGGCTGCAACCTGGCGATTCGCCGGGACGTCTTGTTCGAGGCGGGCGGCTTCCACCCCGACGCCATGGGCGAGGGACGCGATCTCTGGCAACGGGGCGACGGCGAAAACGGACTGCAACAAGCCGTGTACGAACTGGGCTACCGGATCGTCTACGAGCCGCGAGCGGCGCTGGTTCATCGGATTCCCGCCGCGCGGTTGCAACCGGAATATTTTTGCCGCCGGCGCTTTCAGCAAGGGTTGAGCGACTCCTACAGCCAAATCCGTGCCCGCCCCGCGCGCTTCCGCCTGCCGCTATTTGCCCTGCTCTACCTCGGCCTCGGCCTGGCGGTCTGGCGCCCGCGCAACGTAGCGGCCCGTGCGGCCGGCCGCTATTGGCTGGGCCGGGGGCTGCACCAGGCGCGCGCTTGGCTGCGACCGGCCCTTTATCGCCACATCCGGCAAGACACTTACCTGCTTTCCGAGTGAACCCGACGGCGCGAAAAGGGCGGCAGGCCTATTGCGCAAGCCGTGTCGGCCTGGGTACGATGATCGGCGGGGACGGATCGTTTTTCCGTAATTTTTTGATACGGCCTTTCGCGGGAGATGCGGCAACCATGGAATACGTCGAACACATCACCTGGGACGGCAAACCGTTGGCCTACATCATCAAGGCCGCCCTGCTGCCCGACCGGACCACCTTTCTGACGCCGCCGGAATTCAAGCAACAGGTGGGCTATGTCGTTTACCCGGCCGGCGGCGAAATCGCCCGCCACGTGCACCGGGATCTCGAACGCCATCTGGTCGGCACCTCCGAGGTGCTGGTGGTCAAATCCGGCCGCTGCCTAATCGATGTTTACAATGACGCCCGCGAACTGGTCGCCACGCGCGAGCTGCTGCCCGGAGACGTGATGCTCATGGTCGGCGGCGGCCACGGCTTCCGCATGCTGGAACCGACCGTGCTGCTCGAAATCAAACAGGGCCCCTACACCGGCCTGGAAGAGAAGGAACGGTTTTGATGATCCCGGTCAACGAACCGTCGCTGGGCGAGCGGGAGCTGGCGTACGTGACCGAATGCGTCCGCACCGGCTGGATTTCCTCGGCCGGGCGGTTCATCGAGGAATTCGAAGCCGCCTGGGCCGCCTATTGCGGCCGGGCCCACGGCGTCGCGGTCGCCAACGGCACCGTCGCCCTGCAACTGGCGGTCTCGGCCCTCGATTTGCAACCCGGCGACGAAATCATCATGCCGACCTTCACGATCATTTCCTGCGCGCTGGCCGCCGTCTACAACGGCTGCGTGCCGGTGCTGGTCGACGCCGATCCTCGCACCTGGTGCCTGGACGTGGCGCAGGTCGAGGCGAAACTCACCCCGCGCACGCGGGCGATCATGCCGGTTCACCTTTACGGCCATCCGGTGAACATGGAACCGCTGACGGCGCTGGCCCGGCGGCACGGCCTGGCGATCGTCGAGGACGCGGCCGAGGCCCACGGCGCCCAATGCCGGATCGGCGGCGATTGGCGGCGTTGCGGCGGGTTCGGCGACTTGAGCGCCTTCAGTTTTTACGCCAACAAGCTGGTCACCACCGGCGAGGGCGGCATGGTACTGACCGACGATCCCGCCCTGGCCGAAAAGCTGCGCCGGCGGCGCAACCTTTGTTTTCAGGGGCCCCGCCGCTTTTTACACGAGGAACTGGGCTTCAATTTCCGGCTGACCAACCTGCAGGCCGCGCTCGGCCTGGCGCAGGTCGAGCGGATCGACGAGATCGTCGCGCGCAAACGCCGCCAGGGCGCGGCTTACACGCAGCGGCTGCGGGGTCTGCCGCAACTGCAACTGCCGGTCGAGGAGCCCTGGGCGCGCAACGTCTACTGGATGTACGGCCTGGTGGTCGCCCCGGACGCCGGCCTGGACGCCGGCGAACTGGCGCGGCGGCTGCGGGCGAAGGAAGTCGAAACCCGGCCTTTCTTTCTCGGCTTGCACGAACAACCGGCGCTGCAACGGCGCGGCTGGTTCGCCGGCGAGCGCTATCCCGTGGCCGAACGGATCGCGCGGCAGGGGCTCTATCTGCCCTCGGGGTTGGCGCTCACCGACGAACAACTCGACCGCGTCGGCGCGGCCGTGCGCGAGGTGTTGCCATGAGTACCGTCTTTGGTCCGTTCTATGCCGACGCCTACGATCTGGTGTACCGCGACAAGGATTACGCCGCCGAATGCGACTTGATCGAACGCCTCTTCCGCGATTACGGCACCACGCCGATCAAGCGCGTCCTCGATCTGGGCTGCGGCACCGGCAACCATGCGATCCCGCTGGCCGAGCGCCATTACAACGTCACCGGCGTGGACATTTCAGCCGGCATGCTGGCGCGCGCGAAGGCCAAGGCGGAACAATCCACCGGGCACAAACGGCTGCGTTTTCAAGAAGGCGACATCCGGCAGATGGGGGCGATCGGCCAGTTCGAGGCCGTGCTGATCCTCTTTGCGGTGCTCGGCTACCAGATCGACAACGCCGAGGTCGCCGCCACGCTGGCGACGGCTCGCCGCCACCTCGCGCCCGGCGGCCTGTTGCTGTTCGACGTCTGGCACGGCCCGGCGGTGCTGCACCAGAAACCGACCATGCGGATGAAAAAAGTCGAGACGCCCGACGGCAACATCTGGCGCGCCACTCACGGCGAACTGAACATCAACCGGCACACCTGCCTGGTCCGTTATCGCCTCTGGCTGATCGATCGCGATCACCTGGTTCAGGAAGCCGAGGAAGATCACGAAATGCGCTTTTTCTTTCCGCTGGAACTGGCGCAGTTTCTGGATCATGCCGGCTTTGCCCTGCAGCGCCTCGGCGCGTTTCCCGACTTCGACCACGACCCGGACGAAACGACCTGGAACGCAATGGGGGTCGCGCGTGCGGGGTGACGGCGCCGCGCCTTGTCCCACCGGTCGCCGGTGGGTCGCATGATGAACCGGCTGGCCGTTTTCATCGCGCATTATTCGCTCGGCAACAGCCCGTCGATCGTCAACTTTCTCGATTTCGTTTCCGACCGTTACCAGGTGGATTGCTACCTGTTCAACGTCGCCCTGACCGACATTCCCCTTTTGCGAAAGAAAAACATCCGCGTCTTCGACCTGGGCTTCCGCCACATCGGGCGATATCTCCGCGAACGGCTGACGGCCCGCCGCCGCTCCTACGACCGATTCGTCGCTTTCGAGCCGCACGGCTTCGTGCTCTGCCGGCAGCTTTTTCCGGCCGCCCGGCCGCTTTATTACAGCCTCGAGTTGTACCTGAACGGCGACCATTCCGGCCTGTATTATCCGCGCCGCATTCGCGCGGCCGAACGCCGGAACAGCGGCGCGATCTCCGGTTTGATCATCCAGTCGGACGAAAAGGAAAAGCTGTTCCGCGCCGACTACGGGTTGCCGGACGACGTGCCGGTTTTTCACCTGCCGGTGACCTGCCGCGGCCCGGCGGTCGCCGCCAAATCGCCTTGGCTGCGTGAAAAACTGAGCCTTGGCAGCCGGCAGCGGATCGCCTTGCACCTGGGCGGCATCAACGCGTTCTTTTCCTGCCTGGAAACGGCCGAGCAGTTCGCGGCGCTGCCGGATTGGGCCCTTTATTTTCAGGGCTACGCGCAGCCGGAATACCTGGAAAAACTCCGGCGGCTGATCGCCGACCGCCGCCTGAACAACGTGTTCATCGCCGCCGAACCGTACGCCGATCTGGCGGACGTCGACCGCGTCCTGGCGGCGGCCGACGCGGGCCTGGCGTGGTACCGCGACCTGTCGCTCAACATGCGAACGGTGGGGCGCTCGTCGGGCAAAATCGCCTCCTACCTGCGGTTCGGCTTGCCGGTCGTGACCAATCGCTACCCCAGCTTGCGCGCGGCGATCGAAGCGCCCGGCGCCGGCCTCTGCCTGGAGCGGCTGGACGAGCTGCCGGCCGCCCTGACGCGCCTGGCGCCGGAACTCGACGTCCGCGCCGCCAACGCGCGCCGCGAGTACGAGGCTTACTATCGTTTCGAAAACTACGAAGCGGCGCTGGCCGCATTCATCGCCGGATAAGGAGCCGTCCGCTTGAATCGCGATCCGCAAAACCTGGCCTCGGGCGAATACTGGGCGGCGGGATACCGGCGCCAACCGCTGCAGTACCGGCCCGAGCGCGTCTGGTTCGCGGATTTGTTCGCGCGCTATTTTCCGGCCGGCGGCACGTGTTTCGAGGTCGGCTGCTATCCGGGCGACTACCTGATTCATCTCGGCCGCGCCTTCGGCTACACCGTGCACGGCATCGATCAAACACCCGCCACCGCCGCGCTGGCCGAGCATTTGCGCGCCCACGGCGTCGCGGTCGGCCGGATCCACCAGGGCGACTTTCTGTCGTTCACGCCGCCGCAACGGTACGAGGCGGTGGTTTCGGTCGGCTTCGTCGAGCATTTTTCGGACTTCGAAACCGTCATCCAGCGGCACGCGGATCTGCTCGCGCCGGGCGGCACGCTGCTGTTGGCGGCGCCGAATTTCCGCCGGATGCAATACGTTTTTCACCGGCTGTTCGACCGCGAAAACCTGGAACGGCACGTGCTCGCCGCGATGGACCTGTCGCGCTGGCGGGAAATTCTCGCGGCGCGGTCGCTGGAAATATTGTTCGCCGATTACTACGGCACCTTCGATTTCTGGATGGACGCCGAGCGCCCGTCGCTGGTCAGCCGCGTCGCGGGGCAGGCGCTTTACCGCGCCGGAAAAGCGATCAGCCGGCGCGTTCACCGGCCGACGCCGAGTTGGTCGCCCTTTCTGGTGATCGTGGCGCGCCGGCCGGCGGCTTGATAAAACCGCGGGAAACGGGCATGAGCAGGGAAAGACGAAAAACGAGCGGCCCGCGATCCGCAGCGAGAACGCGATGAAACTGCTTCTGGCAACCAACGTCGCCTATTGGCCGTCCGTCGGCGGCTCGGAAATGGTGCTGCAACGCATCCTCGAAGGCGTGCGGCCCGGCTTCGACCGGGTGGCCGTTTTCGTTCCGGGAGCCGCGCCCGGCGAGCACAACGGGATCGAAATTTTCCCCTACTCGCTGCCGGCGCTCTGGCGTTTCGCGCTGCGCCACCGCCCCGACGTGTATTTTCCGAACATGGTCCACAGCCCCTTGACCTACCGCAACCTCGCCGTCGTCAGCCGCCTGGCGCGCCGAACCGTGGTGAACCTGATCGGCGGCTACGCGGCCGACGCGCCGCTCGCCCTGCGGCGCCGCCTGTTGCGGAAGGTCGAAAAGTACGCCGATCTGGCGATTCACGTCGATCCGCTCGGCGCCGAATACCTCATCGACCGCGCCGTCAATCCGCACGTCCCGTATCATTTCATCACCCAGGGGCTCGACTTCGCGGAGCTGGACCCCTATCGCGGCCGGGCCGGCGCGGGCGCCGAAAAATATTTCGTCTTCGCCCACAACCTCTGGACCTGGAAGGGCGTCGACGTTTTCCTGGAGGAGATCGTCGCACGGCTGCCGCGGCTGACGTTCGCGATCCTGGCCAGCGACCGCACCGGCGATCGCATCGTTCAGACGCGGGAGGCGGCGGCGCGTTACCCGAACCTGAAATTGTTGCTCGGTTTACCCCGGCCGCAATTTCTCGCGGCGCTGTCGCAGGCCAGCGGCATCATTTCCACCAGCCGGGTCGAGGGCGCGCAGCCCAATATCCTGCTCGAAAGCGGCTACCTGGGCGTGCCCTATCTGTCGCTTTGCCCGGGACAGAATTACGGGCATTACCCGCACGTCGAGATGTACCCATCGGCCGCCGAACTGGCCCGCCGCGTGGAAAGCGCGGGCGTCGAACTGCCGGCGGAAAAACAGGAATCGCTCGCGCGGGCCCGGGCGCACTTCGCGCAGGATCGTTACCGCTGGTCGACGGTGATCCGCGAATACGAAAAACTGTTTCAAGCCGACTCTTCGAACGAGTGAAACCGATGCGATTGTTCGTTTGCGGCGCTTATCATTATTACGGCCTGCCGACGGCCGTCGAACCGCAGTACTACTATCTGGTCAAGGTTCCCCAGGCGCTCGGGCACGAAGTGCGGTTCTTCGATTTTCACGCCGCGCCCCGGCGCGGCCAGCCCGCGATGCGCGAAGCGTTTCTGGCCGCCTTGCGCGATTTTCCCTGCGACGCCGTCTTCATCGCCACGCACCGCGACGAATTCGACCGCGACACGCTGACCGCCGCGGCCCGCCTCGCGCCAACCTTCGCCTGGAACAGCGACGACGAATGGCGCTGGACGGATTACTCGGCGCCACGCGCCGATTGGTACACGTTCATGGTCACCAATTCGCCCGACGTGTACGAAACGCAACGGGACGCCGTCCCCAACCTGCTGCATGCGCAATGGGCCTGCACCGGCTTCTGGAACGGGCTGGCCGTCGCCAAGGACGTCGATTTTTCGTTCGTCGGCCAGGTCTACGGCGAACGCGCCCGGCAAATCCGGCAACTTCGCCGGGGTGCCGGCCTGATCGCGTTCGGCCTCGGCTCGGGCAATCCGGCGCCGCTGCCCGACGGCGGTTTCCGCCCGCCGTCGCCGTTCCGGCGCGCGATCAGCGAATGGAGCCCGTCGCTCGCCTATCGCCTGTTCGGCGGCTTCGACACCCTCGACTTCGCGCAGGTCAACGGCCTGTGGAACCGCTCGCGCGTTTCGTTCACGCCGCTCGATTCGTCGCGCGGCGGCGCGCGGCAGATCAAGAGCCGCGTGTTCGACATGGGCCTGAGCGGCACGCTGATGCTGGCGCACCGGGCGCCGCGGCTCGACGACTACTACACGCCGGACAAGGAATACGTGCCGTTCGACACCCTGGAGGAATGCCTGGACAAGGCCCGCTACTTTCTGGAGCATGAGGCGGAACGGGCGCGCATCGCCGCGGCTTACGCCGCGCGGACCCAGGCCGAGCATCTCTGGAGCCACCGCATCAACGCGGTATTGCGCGCGGCGGGGTTGTCGCGCGGTTAGCCGTCACCCTTCGCGGCGGACGCCGCCAAGGATGTCCCGCATTTCCGACCGGATATTTTTCCAGCCGCGCGCGCGGCGCCGCACCCGCCAAAACAGGCTCAGTAGCGCGCCGGCCGCGCCCCAATCGCCGTAGAGAAAACCTTTGGTTTCGACGGCCAGGCGAAAAGCCAGTCGGAATTTTCCGCGCCGCACCGCCTGGCCGACGAGCGACAGCCAGCCGGCCAGGTGATAGGCCCGCCATAGTTTCCCGTCCGGCAAGGCGGCGACGGCTTCCCGCAAGCGACGCGCGGCGAACCGCGCTTCGCCCCAGCCGGTCAGCATTCCCCACGGCGCGCGGCTCGCCTGTTCCCAGGCGCGTTCGGCGACGGCGCGGGTATTTTCAGCCATCAAGGCCGCATGGCGCGACGACACGTTTTCGGGATGGACCCGGTAGCGCACCAGCGATAGCGGCAAGGCGGCGAAGCGCGGCGCGGCGCCGAGACGGATCCACAGGTCGTAATCCTCGACGTGGCGCGCCTCGACCCGGTAACCGTTCAGCTCCCGCAAAACCGCCGCGCGGATCATCACTCCCGGATGGAAAACGCAGTTGCCGGCCAGCAGAAAACGACTGATCGTCAGCGGCTCGATCATCAGGCGCGCGGTATAAAGCTCCGTTCCGTCCGGGGCGACGGCGGTAAAGGCCGAACTGACCGCGTCGATTTCCGGATGCGCGACGAGAAAAGCGGTCAGCCGGGCCAGCCGCTCCGGATGCGAAAGATCGTCGGCGTCCTGGCGGGCCACGTACCGTCCGCGCGCCCGGGCCAGGCCCGCGTTGAGCGCCGCGCTCACCCCCGCGTTGGCCTGCCGCACCACGATCAGCCGCGGCTCGTCGTAACCGGCCAGAATCGCCGGCGTGTCGTCGGTGCTGCCGTCGTCGACGACGATCAACTCCCAATCGGCCAGCGTCTGCGCGCGGATACTGTCGACGGCCTCACGCAGGTAGGCGCCGGCGTTGTAGGCGGGCAACAGCACCGAAACCAGCGGTGAGCTCATGGTGGAGTCGCTCCTTCGACCGCGACCGCGCGAAACAGGTAAAACGTCTGGTCGGCGTAGCGCTGGGCCGCGGCAAAACGAAAACCGTCGCAAACCGCCGCGCCGGACGCGCCGCAGTCGCGCAACCAGTCGCGCCAATACGGCTCGTCCGCCGGATTCTTCAACGCCAGCAGCAGCCAATCGACCGTCGCGCGCCGCCGCAGCAGATCCAACTGACCGCGATCCATCGGCAGCCAGATCGCCGGGCGGTCGCCCCGCCAGCCGATCACCCACGGATCGTCGCCGACCACCACCTCGCCGGGCGCCGTCGCCCGGCCGATGAACCGGCCGATCGCCTCCTGGCGTTGCCGATCCGCGTTCGCCAGCTTCGCCGCCTCGGCTTCCACCGGCCAACCGCCAACCGGCGATCGGGCGGCAAACGCCCACGGCATCGTCCCCAGCGCGACCGCCGCCGTCAGCAAAACGAGCGGACCGGCCTTGCCGCGCGGGAACGGCTTTGCCGTCGCGGCGACCAGGACCGGCGCGGCCAACAGCAGGCAGAACGGCACGGCGATCACGTTGTAGCGCGGCATGGACAACAAGATCAGGTTGACCGCGACGTGCAGCGCGATCAGCAGCCACGTCCAGGCGTACAGCGGCCACCGGTCGCGACTGCGCAGCAGCGGAAAACAGGCGAAGGCCGCCAGCCACAGCGGATTGAACAGGCCGGCCAGATTGCGCGCCGTGACGCCGGCGTTGGCCCGCCATTTGTCGTAAAACACCGCGGGGTGTTCGGCGTACACTTGCGAAGCCTTGACCGAGACCAGGCTGCGCTCGAGGCTGTGGCCGGGAAACGGCGCGGAAAACACCAGGAACGAAGCGCCGCCCACGCGGTCGATCAGCCGGCCCACCCAGGTCGGCGCCGGCCGGTTGAGTTCGGCGGCGATCCGCGGGTCGGCCTCGCCGCGCGTCACCGCGCCGAGGCGGGCGGTCGCGCGCTCGTTCACCAGGCCGGCCCATTGGCCCAGCAGCCAAAAACTCGCCGCGAACGACAGCCCGAGCACCGTCAAACCCAGCAGGCGCCGGCGCGGCAGAAAACAAACCACGAGCAGGAAAAACGCTCCCACGAACAGTTTACCCAGGTCGCGCGTGTAGAGCATCAAGGCCGCCGGCGGACCGATCCAGGCCAGCGCGACCGGCCGTTCCCGCCAGCGAACCAGCAGGTAGACCGCCGCGACCGCGAGCAGAAGATACAACGGTTCGCTCAGGCCGGCGGCGGCGTAGGTGAGCAGCTTGCCGTTAAAAGCCAGCAGCGCGGCCGCCACGATCGCCGGGCGGGTTCCCCAGAGGCGCCGCGCCAGCGCGAAAAACAGGGCGACGAGGGCGGCGAAAACGAAAAGGTTGGCGGCGATCACCGTGCCGTCCGCGGGGCCGAAAACGAAAAACCAACCCGCCAGGTAGGCTGGAAACGCGAAAAACGGATCGAACGAGCCCAGCGCCTCGCGCGACGCCACCGGGCCTTCGCGCCACCACGAAAAACCGTGCGGCTGCATGACGGTATCGAGAAAACCGCGCCCCTGCAGCGCGTGCCGCGCGATCTGGGCGTAGCGCATGGCGTCGGGCGACGCGAGGCCGTCGGTCGTGAGCCCGGCGAAAAGACCGCCGATCAACAGCGCGACGAGCGCCGCCGCCAGCACCGCGGTTCGCCGCCCGCCGCCGATCTGTTCGCTTTGTTGGTTGATGAAACCCACCTTGCCGCCGCGCCGTTGTTGCGTTGCCGGTCGCAATCATTTTATGCGCTTTCGGAAAGTCCGATCAATGATAAAATAGTTCGTTCGGCAACCGTTTCGACGACAGAGGGAGATCATCATCGCCATCGACACGACCAAACACGCGGCCTTGTTCCTGCGCGGTCTGGCCGGACGGCGCGCGCCCCTGCCGCGCGAAGTGCAGCTCGAGGTGACCAACCGCTGCAACTTCGACTGCCGCATGTGCCCCCGCCGGACCCTCAAAGTGCCGGACGAGGACGTGCGCCCCGAGGTCTTCGATGCCCTGCTGCGCAATTTGCGCGGCGTGCGCGACCTCGGCTTGACCGGCTGGGGCGAGCCGCTGTTCCATCGCGATTTTCTCGGCCTGCTGCGGCGCGTGCGCGAGGCCGCGCCCCAGATCCGCGTGCACTTCACCACCAACGGTTTGCTGCTGCGCGACGCCGCGATCGCCGGCGTGCTACGCCACGGCGTGCGAAGCATTTCCGTTTCGCTCGACACGGTGCGCGAAGGCGATCTGCCCGGCCACCGGCAGGCCGCGACGGTCATCAAAAATCTCGAAAGCCTGCTGGCGGAACGCGGCGCTTCGCCCACGCCGCACCTGATATTGCAGACCACCCTGCAAGTCGACGGCGAGGCCGACCTGCGCGAGATCGTCGCCCTGGGCCGCCGTTTGCGCGCCGACGGCGTCAACCTGGTGCGGCTCGACACGCGCGGCATCGCGGGCTTGTCGCGGCCCGGCGTGCTCGAGGAACGGCGGCTGATCCGCGCGGCGGAGGAAGCGGCCGGCGGCCGCCTGCCGGTTCTGGCGATCAACAAACCGTGGTGGCCGGTGCGGGTGGCGACCCGCGGCGGCCGGCTCTGCCTGCGCACGCTGTACCACGTTTACATCGACGTGCACGGCAACGTCACGCCGTGTTGCGTGCTGCGCCGGATGATCGTCGGCAACCTGCTGGAACAGCCGTTGAGCGAAATCTGGAATTCGCGGGCGATGCGCCGCTTCTTCGCGAACCAGCAGGAAATCTGCGCCGCCTGCGACGCCTGGCGCTGCGAACAAGTTTACTGAGCGAGACGAGTACCCGGTGAACGTAACGATCCTCACTCCGATCCACAACGACGAACGGACCCTGCCGCGCGCCCTGGCGGCCATCGCCGCGCTGGACTGGGACGGCCGCCGCGAGCACCTGCTGATCGACGACGGCTCCACCGACGACAGCCCGCGCCTGGCCCAGGAATTCGCGGCCCGGCAGCCCGGCGCGCGTTACCTGCGCAAGCCGGCCGGCGGCGAGGCTTCGGCGCTGAACCTCGGCTTGCAAGAAGCGACCGGCGACTGGATCGCGATCCTCGAAGCCGACGTCGAACCGGCGGCGGACTGGCTGCGGATCGCGGCGGCGGAACTGGCGGACCCGCGCGTGATCGCCGTCGGCGGCTACCTCGAGACCCCGCCCGACGATCCGTGGGTGGCCCGTCTGGCCGGCTACGAGGCGGAAATCCGCCAGCCGGCGACGCCGCAGGACGTCGATCACCTCACCTCGGCCAACGTGCTCTACCGCGCGGCGGCGTTTCGCGAGGCGGGCCGCTTCGACGAACGGTTGTTCAACAGCTGCCTCGACATGGAGTTCAACCAGCGCCTGCGGGCGCGCGGCCATCGGCTGCGCTACCAGCCGGCGGCCCGCGTGCGCCATCACTTCAAGCCGAGCCTGTGGGGCTTTCTGAGCCGCAACTACGCCTACGGCCGCTATCGCCCGTTGCTGCCCCGGCAGATCGGCCAGCCCGGCGATCTGGCGATCACCCTGCAACTGGCGCTGTCGCTGCTGCTGGCCGGGTCGCTGCTGCTGGCCTGCCGTCTGCCCGGGGCGCCGCCGTTGCTGGCGGCGATTTTCATCGGCCTGCAGATTCCCGGCATGCTGCGCCTGCACCGTCACGTCGCCGACCCGGTGCTCTGGCTGCTGCCGTTGTTGACGTTTTTACGCAACCTGGCCGGCCTGGCGGGCCTGGCCGTCGGTTGGCTCGAAAAAATCCTTCGCCCCCAACCCGACCGGGAGAATCGCTGATCATGCCCCAGCCGCCCCTCGAACTGCGACCCTATCGACCGGGCGACGAATCCGACATCGTCGCCTTGTTCAACGAGGTTTTCGGGCCGGAATTCGGCCAGACCCGCACGCTCGAACAATGGCGGCACGACTACCTGAAAAACCCGCTGGGCCCGTCGATCATCTGGCTGGCGCACGACAAGAAGGGCCTCGTCGGCCACTACGCGCTGGCCTACCGCGAATTCGCCCTGGGCGCCGAAACGCTGCGCGCCGGCCTCGACATCGACACGATGGTGCACCGGCGGGCGCGCGGGCGCGGTCTGTTCATCCAACTGGCCGACGCGGTGTACGAGCAGGCGCGGCGCGACGGCTACAACCTCGTCTACGGCGTGCCCAACGAAAACAGCAAGCACGGCAATTTCACCAAGCTGCAATGGCGGGCGCTGCCGCCGCTGCCGATCCAGGCGCACCCGCTAAGGCTCCGGCGGCTGTTCGGCTCGATCCTCGGCCCGGTGGTCGGCGTGCCGTGGAAACCGCTGTCGCTGCTCGCGCGGCGGCACTACGCGGCCGAGGACGCGATCCGCGAAACCGATCTCGGCGACGAACTGCCGTTGCTGGCGCCGGGCATCCAATGCCGCCGGGTGCAGCCGTTTCTCAAATGGCGCTTCGCCGACGTCGGCGACCGGCACTACCTGCGCCTCGGCTATTACGAGGGCGACCGGCTGGCGGGTTACATGGTCGGGCGGGTGATCGAGTTTCGCGGCCGGCGCGGCGGCGCGGTGGTGGATTTCTGGCCGCCTGACGGCGACGCGGTCCTGTTGCGCGCGCTGTTCGCCAATCTGGCGCGGCGGTTGAAGGCGCTGGATTGCGACGTTCTGTTCAGCGTTTTTCCGCCGGCCTACGTCGAGCGGCTGGGCCGGGGCCGGCTGCTGACGGTTCCGGAACGGCTGATGCCCAAGACCAATTACTTCGGCTACCGTCTGTTCACGGCCAACGAGGCGTGGGAACGAGCGCTGGCCGAGCCGGCCCGCTGGGCCGTGACGCTGGCCGATTGGGACAACGCATGATCGATCGCGCCTTCACCGTGGACGTCGAGGATTGGCACCATTCCAATCTGGCCGGAATGCCGGCGACCGCGGGCGCGACGAGTATCCTGCCGCAAAGCATGCCCTTGCTGTTGGATCTGCTGGCCGAGCTGAACGTCCGCGCGTCGTTTTTCATCCTGGCCGACGTGTTGGACGAGGTGAAACCGTTTCTGCCGCGCCTGCGCGCCGCCGGACACGAGGTCGCCAGCCACGGCTCGCATCATCGCCTGGCGTACGAACAGACCGCCGACGAATTTCGCGCCGACATCGCCGCGGCCAAGCAGCGGATCGAGGACGCCTGGGGCGAAGCGATCGCCGGCTATCGCGCGCCGTCCTGGTCGATCGGCCCGGCCAACAAGCATTACCTGCAAGCGATCGCGGACGCCGGCTACCTTTACGACGCCAGCCTGCTGCCGTTTCGCACCTATCTTTACGGCTATCCCGACGCGCCGCGCGCCCCGTTCCAGCCGCGGATCGACGGCCGCCCGCTGCCGCTGGTCGAGGTGCCCGGCACCACCGCGCGGCTGTGGGGAAAAGTCATCCCGTTCGCCGGCGGGTTTTACCTGCGCGCCCTGCCCGCCGCTTTGCTGAAGCGCCTGGCGGCGAACGCCGCCGCCGAGGGCCTGCCGCTGATCTACTACCTGCACCCGCGCGAAATCCTGGTCGAGCAGCCCCGCCCCGCCGGCCTGACGGCGCGCGAACGCCTGATCCACCTGCACGGCCTGCGCGGCGTCGCCGGCAAACTGCGGACGATTCTGCAAAGCGGCGGGTTCCGTCCGCTCGGCGAACTTGTCGCGGCGTGGCGCGAAACGGGCCTGCCCGCCGGCGACCTGTAAACGCGACCTTCCTCGACCGCGCCGTTTCGGTTGTGCTAGACTCCGCGCCATGGAGGACATGCCTTTTCAGGAATTGTTGGCGCGCCAGCAGGTGACGGCGGTCATCGTCATCGTCTTCGCCCTCTTGCTGACGATCGAATTCATCCGCCGCCGGGCGTTGATGGAGCGGTATGCCATTTTGTGGCTGCTCGCCAGTTTCGTGCTGATCCCGATGGTGCTGTGGTTCGATCTGGTCGCCAAGCTGGCGCAATGGATCGGCATCGCCTACCCGCCGTCGATGGTGCTGCTCACCGCGAGCCTGTTTATCATTTTGATTTTGTTTCACCTGACCGTCGCGCTGAGCCAGGCCAAGCGGCATGAGACGAAGATCGTACTGCAACTGGCCGAGCAACAGGAAGAGTTGGAAAAGCTGCGCCAGCGCGTCGGGGAATTGGAGAAAAAGGAGCCGCCGGAAGCGCCCGTCAGCGGCGGATAAGCGCGGCGAACAGTTCCTCGTAGCGGTGCGCGACGATTTCCCACGAGTAATTTTCTTCCACCAGCCGCCGACCGTTGGCGCCCAGTTCCTCGCGCCGGCCCGGTCCGGCCTGCGCCGCCGCGACCAGCGCCGCGCCCGCCGCCTCGCCGTCGCCGGTCGCGACGATCCACCCCGCGTCGGCCGCCGCCAGACCGTCCACCGCCGCCGCCGCGCCGACCAACACCGGCCGCCGGTAGGCGAGCGCCTCGAGCACGGTCACCGGCATCGCCTCGGAACGCGACAGGTTGACGAAACAATCGGCCGCAGCGAACGCCTCGCGCTTCCGGTCGCCGGTCAGAAAACCGGTGAACCAGACGCGATCCGACAACCCCGCGGAGGCCGCTTGTTGCCGGCATTCCTCCATCGCGCCGTCGTCCGGGCCGACGAGCAGCACGCGGACCGGAACCCCGTACGCCTTGGCGCGCACCGCCGCCGAAATCAACGTATCCAACCCCTTGTGCGAATGCAGGCGGCCGACGAAGAGCGCGACAAAATCCGCGGGCGGCAAACCGAGCCGCCGGCGGGCCGCTTGCCGCTCATCGGCGGATACCGGCGGCGGCGGCTCGACGCCGTTGGGAATGACGGTGATTTTTTCGGCCGCGACGCCGGCGGCGAGCAGTTCGCCGCGTTCACGTTCGTTCAGCGCGTGAAAATGCGCGGCGCGGCGCAACACCCGGCGGCCGTACAACGCGTCGAAAATCTGCTTGAAGCGGTAGCGCGGCGGGTCGTTGGGTACGGTGCCGTGGGGCGAAAGCAGCACCGGGACGCCTTGGCGGTCGGCCGCGGCGGTCGCCCAGGCGCCGGGCAAGTGACGGAATTCGACGACCTGCACCACGTCGAAACCGGCCAGTTCGCGGCGCAAGGCGGTGCGCATTTGCAGGGGGAGAAAACCGCGCTGGCGGCGGGCGAGCCGCGCACCGAGGTTGGGAAACACCCGCAGCTCGACGCCACGCTCCTCGGGTGGCGGCGCGATTTCTCGTTCGTCGCCGCTGCCGGCGTCGGTGGTCCAGATTGAAATTGAATGGCCGTGCCGGGCCAGGCGACCGGCGAGTTCCCGCGCGACCTGCGCCGGACCGCCCCAGGGGACGAAATACGGTATGACCATCAAAATGCGCACGAACCGGCCTTTATCGAGTAGCGATTTTTCGCTCGATCGCTCAAAGCCCCGCGAACAAGTCTACCAGTTTTTCGGCGTGGTCTAAATCCGTCGCGCCGTCGCGGAGCACCCAGGTCTCGACGTTGTGGGCCGTTTCGCCGGGCTTGAGGGTGACCTCGGCGCCCATGGTTTCCAGCTCGACCATGAAATTGCCGGGGCCGATGTAAAACGCGACATTCGTGCCATTGGGATAAATGCCGTTGCGCTCCCAACCGGTCCGCTTGGCGAAGGTCAGGCCGCGCGCCGGGCAGCTCATCGCCATGATGCCGCGCGGCGCCTGGAGCATGCGCTTGTTTTCCTTGCCCTGCGGATCGACGACCAGCACGTCGTTGACGAACGAGAATTGCGGATCCTGCAGCACGCCGTCGTGGCCGGCCCAGGTGCGGAAGAACACCATGTGGAAGGCGTCCCACGTCGCGCCGTCGCCTACCGGAACGCCGTAACGCGTGCCCGCCCGCGGCAGCGTGCAGGTCAGCGCCCAGACGCCGCCGCTGTACAGCACGTCGTTGTCGTTGCGCACGAAATTGTCGACCGCGAGCGCCGCGTCGCCCAGCACCCGCACGCTCAGACCGCGCCGCGTGCCGTTGAAGGGATCGCGCGCGCCGGTCAGCGCGAAACCGTCGGGTTGCGCGCTGAATTCGGCCGGCTGGTTGTCGGGCCGGTAGGTTTCCTCGCCCTCGTCGCCCAGCGGGCGGGTCACCCAGACCCGGTGGCCGCCGCGCAGTTTCCATTCGCCGCGGCCGGGCAGGTCCGGATTCCAGAACAGGAGATTGTCGCCGCCCGGCCGGCCGAAAAAGGCGAGGCGCGGGCCGTATTCGTACAGCGCCACGAGGCGCAACGCGGGCGTGAGCAGTTCGACGGCCTGGCGGCCTTCGTACAGTACGGGGGTGACGGTCACGGGCATGTTCAATCTCCCTTCACGGTTTTTTCAACGAGGGAAACGGCGTATTTGGCGGCGAAGGTCTCGGCCTTAATCTTTCGCGCGAAAACGGCGAGCAGGTCGAGCATCTCGCCGCGGCGCATTCCATACAGCCGATCCTGCACCACGGAGGCCCACTCGGCCAGTTCGACCTTGGTGGCCGGCCGGCGGGCGACGAGCCGCAAGGCGTAGGGCAAGAGCTCGTTGAAATAGTCGTTGCGGCCGGTTTCGGCGTACCAGAACAGCTCGAGCCAGTAAAGCAGTTCGCGCTCGTCATCCTGCGCGACCTTCTGGTGCAGTTCGTTGATCAGCGTCAGGTTGCCGCGATCCTGCTCGCGCAACAGCAATTGTTCGAGGTAGAGCACGCCGGCGGTCGTCGCCTGGCCGTCGGCGCGGTAGGCGGCGCCGAGCAGATCGACCGACAGTTCGTGCTGACCCGCGCCGGCGCACAGTTTCGCGGCGCTCATCAGCAGGCGCGCGTCGCCGCTGTACACCAGCAATTCGCGGAATTCGGCCGCGCCGGCCTCGTTGTCCTGCATTTGAAAATAGAGCCGGCCCAGTTCGAACAGCAGCCGCGGATCGCGTTGAAAGCGCCCGGGCAGCGAACGATAGGTGCGGATCGCCTCGTCGGGCCGCCCCTGCTTTTCCTGCATCCGGCCCAGGGCGATGGCGACGGCGACGCGTTGCGCGGGCCGCGACGCACCGCGCAGCAATTGCTCGAGCGTGGCCGCGGCGCGATCCTGCCGGCCCAGTTCCTGGGCCAGCGTGAGGTAGCGATCCAGCTCCTCGTTGCCGCTCTCCTGCCGCGTGGTCAGCCGCCGCTCGTAATAGGCGAACGAGCGTTCCTTGTCGCCGGCCAGCTCGTAGGTTTTGTTGAGCAATTGCTGGATCTGAACATCGGCCGGCGCCAGGGCGGCGGCGCGCTCCAGGACGGCGGCGGCCTCGGTGAAACGCCGCGCCTGATAATGGATGCGGCCCAGTTCATAGAGCGCCCAGAAGGCATTGGGCTGACGTTTCAGATAATCGGTCAGCAGCGGCTCGGCCTCGGCGTGACGGCCGGTGGCGACCAGCAGCCGCAGATAATCGTGGAACAGGTCCGGGTCGTTGGGCGCCTGTTTGCGCAACTGGTTCAGCGTTTGTTCGGCGGCGGGGTAATTGCCGGCCCGCAGTTGGTAATCGACCAGCATCTGGTGCAGTTCGAACGAGCCGCCCTGCAGCGCCAGCACACGGGCCAGCGCCGCCGACGCCACGCCCCAATCCTGATTCCGCTCGGCGGCGCGCAGCAGTTCCAGTTCGGTCGTCGGATCGTCCGGGTCGCGGCGGGCCGCTTCCTCGAGGAGTTGCTGGCCTTCGGTGACGCGGCCGTTCAAAACCTCATGGCGGCCGACGGAGACCAACAGCACCGGCAGGCGCGGGCCGGTATCCAGGGCGTTGAGCAAGGCCTGCCGGGCTTCGGCGGGCTGGTCGTTTTGCTCGTACATTCGGGCCAGCCAGAGGTACGTCAGGAAATCGCGCGGCTGGCGCGTCAGGGCCAGTTGATACCACAACAACGCCTGATCGGGCCGGCCGTTTTCCGCCCACATCCGGCCCGCGTCGCGGCACAGACCGGCGGATTTGTCCGACACGTAGGCCGCCTTGCGAAAGAAGTCGTCCGCGGCCAGCGGGTCGCCTTTCGTCCAGGCGCCGTATGCCTGCTCGAGCAGCTTGATCGAATAAGGCTCCAGCGGCTTGTCGAGCAACTCCCACACCAGCCGGCCGGCCAGGTTGCACGGCCGGTCGTAATACTCGCCCAGCGGGCTGGCGCGATAGGGCGAATCCGCCGCGCCCGTCTCCACCCGCCAGACAAAGAGCGTTTCCTTTTGGCCTTTGCGCTGATAGCCGAACCAAAAACCGCCGGCCAGCTTGCTTTTCTCCAGCGCCGACCGGAATTCGGGCAGGTTTTTCACCGCGCCCAGCACGACCACTTCGGCCCGGCCGCCGTCGCGCACCGCTTGCGCGGCGCATTCCAGCACCACCGACCGCACCTTCGCCGGCATGTCGCCCTCGGCGCCCCAACCCCACGAAACGGGCTCGGCGGCCAGGGCCGGCGCGGCGGCGACGAGCAACCAGAGCCAAAGGCTCCACATTCGTTTACGGCACAACATCGTTTCGATCGTTCTCCAAAGATGGCCGAGAAGTGTAGCACAGCAACGGCGAAATGGTGAGTCGGTCGGCGGCGGATTTTCGCGCGCTAATACACCCAGCCGAGCAGGCCCAGGAACACGAAGTTGGCGGCGGCGGCGAGGCCGTACAGCGACGACACGGCGATCACCCGCGCCTTGACGGTTCGCAGGGAAAGCACCAGCAAAATGGCCACGTAAAAATGGAAATAGCCGAACAGGAAGATCAGCCAGACGCCCTTGAAGGACAGGTTCCACCATTCGTATTCCCACACGAGGTGGCCGCCCAGGTTGAGCAGGCACTCGACGAACACGCAAAAGGCCGCGTAGGCGATCGCCCAGAACCAGCCCTCCGGCAGGCCGAGAATCTTCTGGTCGCGCGCCGGCGTCAGCGAATAATAGAAAATGATGCCGGCGATGGAAAACATGAACATGATTTCGATATTCCAGCCCATCAGTGTGCGCAGTGCGGTATCGCCCGGCGTGGTCCAGACGGCCGAACGCTGCGTCAGGTGAAACACCATGCCGTTCCAGGTTTCGTTGACGAAGTCCATGCCGAACAAAGTGAGCCCGGCGAAGATCGCGTCCCAGTTGCCGGTTTGCCGGGCTTGGTGGATCTCTTTCACGTAGATGTAAAAGGTGATCGCCAACAGCGGAATGACGTACCACTTGAGAGTCGTCAGATCCCGCAACCCCACCAACGCCTGGCGTGATGCTTCGGTCATGGCTTCGCCCCTTTTAGCGGATCTGGTGAATGGTCCCAATTGTCTAAATAGCTATAACATCGCGCCCGACGGTTGAAAATGCCGGCGCGTCTCCGTCACTTGCGACCATACGGAATGCCCAGCTTTTTCATCCGGCTGCGCAAGGTGCTGGGATTGATTCCCAGGATTTCCGCCGCGCCGCCCTTGCCGTGCACTTTTCCTTTGGCGAGGGAGAGTGCGTACTGGATATGGTCGGCCATCGCCTCGTCCAACCGGGCCGCTTGGGGCGCTGCCTTGCCGTTTTTCACGAGATCGGCATCGCCGACGGGTGTCAGACTTGGGAATTCCAGCACCGGTCCCTTGTTCAGGATCAGTTCCCGCTCGATCAGGTTTTCCAGCTCACGGACATTGCCGGGCCATTTGTGCTCCATCAGCCGCCGGAGGGCTCCCGGCGCCAGTGAGGGAGTTTTGGCGATCTTCAGATCGATCACCTTGCGCTCGATAAAATATTGCGCCAGGGCGGGGATGTCGGTTTTTCGATGCCGTAACGGCGGAATCAAAATGGGAAAGACATTCAACCGGAAATACAAATCCTCGCGAAATTGCCTGGCCGAGACCATATCCTCGATGTTGCGGTTGGTGGCCGAGATGATGCGAACGTCGGTTTTCAGGATTTCAGTGCCGCCGACGCGTTCGAATTCCTTGTTTTGGATGACGCGCAACAAATGCACCTGTGCCGGCAAGGGCAATTCACCGATTTCGTCGAGAAAAATCGTCCCCTGGTCGGCGCGCTCGAAGCGACCGCGCTTGCGCGCGATCGCCCCCGTGAACGCTCCCTTTTCGTGGCCGAAAAGCTCGCTGTCGATGAGGTTTTCGGGAATCGCACCGCAATTCACTTTGATGAAGGGCCCGTTCCGGCGGGGCGACGCGTCGTGAATGGCATTGGCGATCAAATCCTTGCCGACCCCCGTTTCGCCGAAGAGCATGACCGGGCTGTTCTTCGACGCCACCTGTTCCACCATATCCATGACCGGCCGCAGACCCATGTCCACGCCGATGATCTGATCGCCGATGAGATGGTGGAGTTCGGCCTGCAGAAAACGATTGTCGTCTTCCAACATGGCTTTGAGTTTCAATACTTCCTGGTGAGTCAGGTAGTTGTCCACGGCGATAGCCAACGGTTCGTTTAGCAAGAGCAGCAATTGCCCGTGTTCCTCCGTATAATGGTTCAGACCGAAAGTCGAAACCTCCAGAAAGGCCACGTTTTTGCCTTCGATGAACAAACCCAGGATGAACCGCGACATTTCGTTGATGAATTCGATCGGAATCCCCATCTGATCGTAATCACCAGATGAAAAGCCGATTTTCAGCAAATCATCTAATCCGTTGATCGAAGTGATAAAAGGCTTGTTTTCGACCAGCAGGCGGTCGACAAACTGCCGGGCGATTTCCGGAAGAGCCACAATATTCTGATGTGAGAATGGCACATCCATATTGGTTGCACCGGCTAATAACTTCATCATTCCGACCGACGAATCATAGAGCAGCAGATTCATCTGATTGACGGGCATAAATTTCTGCAATAAGCGAAAACATTGATCCAACCCTTTTTCAATATCCAAAGTGCCGGTAATTGCCTTGGTCACCCGATGAAAAAATTCATCTTTGTCAATTGTCATGTCTTTTCAATCACTTTTTCGTTTACGCGATATTTCGTAATTTTAGAACAATTTACGAAATATCGCCAATGATTTTTACGAAATATCGCATATTTTCATTGAAAATTTACATAAGATGTTGATTTTATTGAAATTATAAAATTGGCACACCCAATGCTAATCAAACCGCCAGTTGATTTTGGTGTGAGAACAAAACAAACGAGGAGGTTTTACTTTGAAAAAGCAGCTTTTGATTCCTCTGTTGGTTCTGGCGGCTTTGTTGATGATGACCGGCAGCTCCTTTGCCTGGGGTGTAACGGCCAAGGACAATCCGTTCGCGGCAGGCAAATTCATGTTGAATCTGTCCAGCGGGCTCGACTTCGGCATGGGCACCGACACCTTCGAGCCGGAAGACGGCGATGAAGTCGAAACCGACATCGCCCAATTCGGAGCCGGCGTTCAAGGCGGCTATTTCATCCTGAAAGGCTGGGAACTCGGACCGGCGCTACGGTACGACTATCGGAGCGTCACCGACGAGGACGACAACATCACTTCCACCAGCGAGGCGTTCGCGGGCATTCAAACCGGCTACTACTATGCCACGCCCATCCCGGTGCACCCCTTCATCAATGTCGAAGTCGGTTACGATTATCAAGGCCTCAATAACGAACCCGATGAAGGCGACAGCACTTCCGACACCGCCGGCGGATTCGCCGTACGGCCCAGCCTCGGCGCGGTCTTCTTCTTTGCCGATGAAATCGCCCTGACGCCTTCGGTCTACTATCAATACACCTCGCTTTCCGGCACGGACGACACGAGCGGAACCGAATTCGATTACGACGCGACCTCGAGCCGGTTCGGCCTCCAAATCGGCCTGACCGGAATTTTCTAGAGCGAGCGACTTTCAACCCCTTTTGTTCGTGGGCGGCACTCGTCGAAAACGTCAAGGTCGTTGCCAGGGGGCCGGTGGTTGAATGGATGAACCAATTCCGCACCGAAAGAACGGCCTTAATGCTGGTTTCAACTAGACGTACTTCTCGATCCTCCCTGTTTCCTTTCGACGAGTGCCCCCTGTTTTTTCCGCAAAGGAGAATCCGGATGAAGCGGCGCTGGTTCACCGCTTGGGCGGTAGTGACGGTCTTGATTCTGGCAGCCAGCGCCCCGGCGTTCGCCCTGGATCTGAAGGAGTGCCTCTCCCGGGGCCTGGCCCATTCGGATCGGGTTTTGGCCGCGCGGGCGGAAATGGAGCAACGCGATCAGGAGCGTTATGCCGCGGCGACCCGTTTTCTACCGCAGGTCACCCTGCAGGCGCACCAAACCTGGCTGGATGTTCACGATACCATGCCGGACATGTCGCTGACGCTGCCTGCCGGATTGCCGGCGGAGCAGGCGGCCCTTTTCGGTTCGATGCTGGGCCAGATCGACTTCAACGCCTTTACGGCGGTGCCCGATCACGACAACGATTTGACATTGCAGGCTTATCAACCGCTGACGCAAATACCGCGCCTCGCGTTGTACGACCGAATGGCGAGCAACACGGCCGAAGCGGCCCGTTTGGGCTATCGGGCGACCCGGGATCGGATCGCGCTCTATCTGGCCATGAATTACTTTCAGGCGCTGATCGCCGAAAAGAAAACCGCGACGCTCGAACAGGCGCTGGCGCGCGTCGAGCGATTGGAAACCGATGCCCAGGCAATGAAAACGCAAGGCCTGATCACCAAGGCCGATCTATTGAAAATCCAAATGAGCCGCAGCGAAGTGGCGCTGCAACTGAAGCAGGCCCGCAGCGACGAAGCCTACGCCAAGTCCTACCTCGCCAAACTGCTGGATCTGCCGCTCGCGGAGATTGAACTGCGCGATCCGCCGACCGCCCTGGCGGATCACCGTGAACTCGCGTGGCACCTCGAACAGGGCGAACGAGATCGGCCGGAAATCCAGCTTACCCGGCTGCAGGAGAAGATCGCCCGGGAAAATCGTGCCGCCTCCTATCTTCAACTGCTGCCGGATGTCGGCGCCGTCGCCGCCGCAAACTGGAACGACGACGGCCTGGACACGACGCCGGACCGAACGTACTCGGCGGGATTCGTGCTGACCTGGAATTTCTGGGGCCTGGGAGGCGACGTGCTCCAGTCCCGCGCGACTGCCTACGCGGCCGAGAAGACGATGCACGAAGCGCGCGGGACGCGGATCGACTTGCAGATGTCGATCGAGAAGGCCTGGCGCGACGCCAATCTGGCCCGGGAATCCGTCGAAACCAATCGGCAGGTTCTCGCCCAGGCGGAAGAGAATTTCCGGATCGAACAAAACCGCTACCGGGTCGGTCAGACCACGACCACCGACCTGCTCGGCGCCCAGACGCAACTGACCTCGGCGCAGACCGGTTACGACGCCGCCAGCTACCTGGCGGTGCTGGCCGACGCCTCGCTGGCCGCCGCGATCGGCGAAATACCTTTCCAGAATTTGCGGCAGGCCGACGATGCCCCGGCAGCCGCTCTCCCCAGCCGCGATCGGGAATAAGGAGAAAATCATGAAATCGCTGTTTCGCTTGTTGCCGCTGCTGTTGGCGCTACTGGCCCTGACGGCGGCCGGTTGTCGATCGTCCGCTGCTTCTCGCGAAAACTCCGGAGCGGCCGGCGCCGCCGAAAAAGAAACCGCGGGGCCGGCCGTGGCGGTCCAGAAACTCGGCGCGAACGAAGCGGTCCCGGCGATCACGGCCTCCGGCACGGCGCTGCCCTTGCGCGACAGTCTGCTCGGCAGCGAGGTCAACGGCAAAATCACCCAAATCGTCGTAGCGCGCGGCCAGGCCGTCAAACGCGGCCAGATTCTAATGCGATTGAACCCGGAGGCGTTCCAATTGGGCGTCGAACAGGCGCAATCTGCATACGACGCCGCCGCAATCGCGGCCGACCAACTGCAACGCGATTACGAGCGTTATGAAACGTTGCGCCGGGATGAATCCATTTCGGAAGTCGCGTTTGAGGCAATACGGCTACAACAGCAACAAGCCCTCGCCCGCCGGACGATGGCCGCCGCCGCCCTGAAAAGCGCGAAAAAATCGCTCGGCGACAGCATCCTCACCGCGCCTTACGACGGCGTCGTCACGCAAATTTTGAAGGAAGTCGGCGAAACCGTGACCCTCATGCCGCCGACTCCTCTATTACGCCTGGTCGATCTGTCGGCGCTCGAGGTGCAGATTTTCCTGCCCGAAAACGACGGCCGATTCGTGCTTCCCGATCAGGAGGCGACGGTGCGCGTGGAAAGTATTGGCTTGGAAACGACCGGCCGCGTGGTCTTCGTTTCCAGCCAACTGCAACCCGGAACCCAATCTTTCGAAGTTCGCCTGCGAATCGAGAACCCCGAAAACCGCATCCGGGCCGGTTCGTTCGTGAGCGTAACGATCCCGCGCCGATTGCCGGACGGCGCGGTGCTCGTCCCGGCGACGGCGATCGGCCAGGAGCCGAACGGGCGGTCCTTCGTAGTCGTCGAGGAAGACGATGAGTTCGTCAAAACACCGGTCACGCCCGGCATCGTCATCGGCGACCGTGTTTTGATCGAGGAGGGCTTGCCCCGCGATGCGACGATTGCCGCCACGGCGGCCGCGCTGAACCAGCCGGCAAACGGCAAGGCCGGGCGGCCTTGATGCCGGCCCGGCGAGAAAACGATTTAACGAAGGGATCGCCAATGTCGTGGATCGAAATTTGCATTCGTCACCCCGTATTCACCAGTATGATGATTGCGGCCATCTTCGTGTTCGGTATCGCTTCCTATCCCGAAATCGGCCTGGACATGCTGCCGAATGTCGATACACCGATTGTGACCGTCACGACGATCTATCCCGGCGCCGATCCCGAATCGGTGGAAAAAGAGATTTCGGAAAAAATCGAGGATGCCCTCAGCAACGTCGCCGGCATCAAGACCATGCGGTCGATCAGCGTCGAAAACGTCTCGCAATTGATCGTCGAGTTCGAACTGGAAGTGAAGATCGACAGCGCGATCCAGGATGTCCGCGATCAGATCGCCCGCCTGGTGACCCAACTGCCCTCCGATGCCGAAACGCCCATCATCACCAAGGTCGATCCCGGCTCGTTCCCGATTCTGACCCTGACGGTCAGCGGCCCGGCATCCGTCGGCGAACTGACGCACTATACGAGCGAAACCATTAAAAAGACCTTGCAAAACGTGCCGGGCGTCGGCTCGGTGGACATCGTCGGCGGCCAGGAACGGGAAATTCACGTGTTCTTGGATCCCTTCCGTCTGCAATCGCGCAACTTGGCCGTCACCGATGTGATCGGCGCGCTGGCCGCCAACAATCTCGATTTCCCGGGCGGTGCAATCACCACCGCCGAACGGGAATTGTCGGTCAAGGTGCTGAGCCGGTTCGCCACTTTGGATGAAATCCGCAATTTGAAAATCGTGGAAATCGCCGGCCAGCCGATCTTTCTGGGCGATCTGGGCCGAGTCGAGGACGGCGTCGAGGAACGCCGCACCGCCGCCCAATGGAACGGCACCAACGCCGTCGCCCTGGTGATCCGCAAACAATCCGGCACCAATACCATCGAGGTCGGTCAGGCAATCAAAAAACGCCTGGCCGAAATTGAACAAAGCCTTCCGGCGGGATGGGAAGCGCGGGTGGCGGTGGACCAGACCCTTTCCATCCGGGCCATCTTCGAAAGCGTTCGCTTTGACCTGCTGTTCGGTGGCGTGCTGGCGATTCTGATCGTTTTTGTTTTTCTGCGCAGTCCGCGCTCCACGCTGATCGCGGCCTTGGCGATCCCGACCTCGATCATCGGCACCTTCATTTTCATTCGGGCCATGCATTTCACCTTCAATACCCTGACCATGGTCGCGCTTTCGCTGTCGATCGGCATCCTGATCGACGACGCCATCGTCATGCTGGAAAACATCTACCGGCACCTGGAAAAAGGCTTGCCGGCGCGCGAAGCGGCGGTCCGCGGCGCCAAGGAAATCGGCATGGCGATTCTGGCCACCACGCTGACCATCGTCGCGGTCTTCCTGCCGGTGGCTTTCATGAAGGGTTTGATCGGCCGTTTCTTCAACCAATTCGGCCTGACGGTATCCGTCGCGGTGCTGTTGTCGCTTTTTGTCTCCTTTACCCTGACGCCGATGTTGTGCGCGCGTTTTCTGCGACCGCCCCGCCCTCACGCCATCTACGCACGCATTGAAAGCGTACTGCTGGCGCTGGACCGGAATTACCGGCGCTTGATCGGCTGGGCGTTGGACCACCGGAAAGCGACGATCGCCATCGCCGTGAGCGTTTTCCTCCTCAGCCTGGGCTCGATCTTCCTGCTCAACACCACCCTGTCCGCCACCACTGATTTGGATATGATCCTGGTCCGCGTCAAACTGCCGATCGGTTCGTCCTTGGAGAAAACCGAAACCTACGCCGCGGCGATCGCCGCAAAAATCCGGGAAAACAAATCGGTCGTTTCCACCATGCTGACGGTTGGGGCCGATGCGCAAAAGAAACAGAATCAGGCGGAAATCACCGTCGGCCTCGTGCCGAAAAACGAACGGAAAGAATCTCTCCTGAAAATCATCCCCGCGATTCAGGCCCTGACCGCACAATTTCCCGCGGCGGAACTCTACGTGTCGCCGAAAGACATCATGGATACGGGGGACGTCGCGGTTCATATGAATCAAGTCGAATACAGCCTGAAGGGGCATGATCTGGCCGCCCTCGACGATTTCAGCCGGCGTCTGGTGGACCGCCTGCGCGGCACGCCGGGCCTGACCGACTTCGAAACCACTTACGAAAAAAACCGGCCCGAGGTGAAGCTTCTGGTCGATCGGGAAAAGGCGGCACATCTAGGAGTCGCTTCGTACACGATCGGGCAAACGGTCAATGCCTTGGTCGGCGGCATCGAGGCGTCCAAATATCGGATCGGAGGCGACGATTACGAAATCCGCGTGCGCCTGGACGAGGCGGCGCGGCAAAACCCCGCGCAATTGGCCAATCTTCAGGTGCGCAACCAACACCATTCCCTGGTAGCGCTTTCTTCCATCGCCCGGATCGAAAACGGTTTCGGACCGACGCAGATCGACCGCGAGGATCGCTTGCGCAAAATCGACGTGAAGGTCGGTTTCGATTCGACCATGCCGATGGGCAAAGCCATTAAGCTGATTCAGGCCGCCGCCGATTCGCTGCCGCATCCGGGAATCGTCACCTCGGTCGGCACCCTCGCGAAGGTCATGGGCGAATCCTTTCAGTCGATGTACCTCGCCCTGCTGCTCGCCGTGCTCATCATTTACATGGTGTTGGCCAGCCAGTTCGATTCGTACATTCACCCGCTGACGATCATGATCGCCCTGCCGCTTTCGTTGCCGGGGGCGTTGGGCGCGTTGCTGCTTTCCGGCGACAACTTGAGCATCTTTGCCATGATCGGCGTCATTATGCTGATGGGCTTGGTGACAAAAAACGCGATTTTGCTCGTCGATTACACCAATGTGCTGCGCCGCCGCGACGGAATGGAAATGAAAGCCGCCTTGTTGCAGGCCGGCCCGACTCGGCTGCGTCCGATCCTGATGACCACCGCCGCCATGGTTTTCGGCATGTTGCCGATTGTGTTGAGCAACGGCTATGGCGCCGAAATGCGCTCGTCGATGGGCGTCTGCGTCATCGGCGGCCTGTTGGTTTCAACGCTGCTGACCCTGGTAGTGGTGCCGGTCATCTATTCGCTGTTGGATCGCTTCGACCGAACGTTACACCGCCGCGCGTAATTAGCGGGATATCCATTGCTTTTCCAAAACCGACATGATACACAAATCCCAGTCGCCGGGATGTTTCGGTAAAAGACGTCTGTTCGGTCTTTTGACAAACGTCCGGTAAGGGTCTTTTTCATCGGGAGCATTGGGTGCACGGGTAATCGCTTGTTGTTCCGCGGTAACATGCTGGCAATACTCACTTCCGCCTCGTTTTTTCGCTTTCCGGAACGTATGGCCTGACCTCTGAATCACCGAGAAATTACTGTGTCATTGCAATCGGCTTCCCAAAACATGTAAAGGAACGAGTCTATGGCGAACAAAATTTTCGTGGGAGGCCTCTCCTGGTCGACCGACAGCGAAGGCTTGAAGAACGCTTTCTCCCAATACGGTGAAATCGAGGAAGCGATCGTGGTCAGCGACCGCGAGACCGGCCGCAGCCGCGGCTTCGGCTTCGTCACCTTCGCCAGCGCCGATGCGGCCAAATCCGCGTTGGCCCTCAACGGCACCGAGCTCGACGGCCGGACCATCCGCGTCGATACCGCCAGCGAAAAACGGCCCGGCGGCGGCGGTGGCGGCGGTGGTCGTGGCGGCGATCGTGGCTCGCGCTTCGGCGGCGGCCGCAATCGTTTCTAGTCGCGAAACCGACTAAATCCATTTGATTTTTATCTACCCCTTGGAGGCCCCGCCCGGGCCTTTCAGGGGTAGTGTTTTTTAAAGACAGCTATCACGGCAAGGTCTTTCGGCAAGAATCAAGGCAAGCACCGGCGGGACGCCGGTGGTCCCGGTGCCGGCGTCAAATCGCGACCGGGCGCGCGGGCCGTTGCCGGCCGCTCAATTCCAGAACGGCGCGTAAAACAAAGCCGGCCGATCCAGGCGGACCGGCCGGCCACTGGTTTCGCGGTAATAACTATTTTTTCAGGACGTCGAGCTTGACGTGCGCCTTGGCCAAATCGGTGAGGAGTTCGATTTTCGCTTTGTCGTCGGTGGTGAGCAGCGGCTCAACCTGGCCGATTTTCTGCACCGTGGTGTAGGTGTCCCAGGGCACGAGCAGCACCGGAATCCTGGCCTCGGAGGCCTTGGACAGGATGTTGCCCGGCGGCAGCAGGTTGTTGGTCAGCACGATGCACGACGAGGCGGTTTCGAGCGCGGCCAGGATCATGTCGCTGCGGTCGCCCGAGGTGATGATCAGCTTGTTGGGCTTTTCGAACAACGGGTGGCCGATCGCCGAGGAAACCGACATCGCGCCGAGGAACAGGTTCTCGACGACGCGGTCGAGGCCCAGTTCGCCGGCGACGACCCGCGCGAAGAGCCGTTCGACCAGGTACTTCACCGGCAGCGCCCGCAATTCGGGTTGTTGCGGAATCACCCCGAGGATCGGGATGCCGGTCGACGCCAGTTCCTCGCCGAAGGTGTGCTGGAAGTCTTCGAGATCCTGCACCTTGTTGATGATGACGCCGGCCATCCGGGCGCCCTCGTCGTCGATGTAGTTCTTGTAGAAATGGATTTCGTCGAGCACCGAATCCTCGTCGCCGCCGACGATCAGCAGCAGTTCGGCTTCGGCGTACTTCGCCAGGGAGATCGGATCCAGGTGGACCGAGGCGCCGAACGACAGCGAACCGCCGGCCTCGATGAACAGGTAGTCGCGGTTGCCGGCCGCGGCGACCATTTCGCCGATCTTTTCCTTCGTGCCGGACCGGTCGTACATGTACCGCAGCTTGGCGTGCTCGAAGCCGATCGTGATGTCCTCGGGCTTGTTGTCGAGCTTCCAGAGGGCGGCGAACAGGGCGGCATCGTGATCCCAGAGCCTTTTCTTGCGATAAAGCAGGCGGTCGCCGATAGGCTTGATGTAACCGCAAGTCCCGCCCAAGGCTGATGCAATTCCCACGATGAGGCAGGTTTTGCCGGCGCTTTTACCGGTTGAGGCAACGACGAGCTTCTTCATCACTAGGCTCCTTTGACGGAATGGCGAAGCAAAATTCGCGCATCCAACGCTTTCGCGCCCATTCCCTGGTCGTAAACCACCAGAGGGTTAATTTCAATATCGTTGATTTCGTCGAACGTTCTGAGCACCGCGCCCACCCGCAAAATGGTGTGGAGCAGCGTGTCGATGTCCTTCTGCTTTTCGCCGCGAACACCCAGCAGCAAGGGGAAGGATTTGATCTCCTGGATCATCCGGCCGGCCTCGTTGTACGAGAGCGGAATGGCGCGGAAGGAAACGTCCTTCATCACCTCGACGTAAATGCCGCCCAGGCCGAACATGACGATCGGGCCGAACGACGGGTCGCGCCGCGCGCCGATGATCGTCTCGGTGCCCCTCGGCACCTGCTCGGCGACCTCGACGCCCTCGAGCACCGCGTTGGGATTGTGGGCGCGGCAGTTGTGCATGATCGCCTCGTGCGCGTCCACCACTTCCTGGCGGTTGTCCAGATCCAGGGCGATGCCGCCGGCGTCGCTCTTGTGAATGATGTCCTTCGAGACGATCTTCATGACGACCGGATAGCCGATTTCCTCGGCCGCTTTGACCGCCTGGTCGAGATTGCGGGCGACCACGCTCTGCGGCATCGGGATGCCCGCCGCCTTCATCAGCGTCTGGGCCTCGTGGGCCAGCAGGAAACGACGGTTGTCGGCGCGCACGCCGGCGAGCACGCGTTGGATGGTGTCGTAGTCGAATTCGGCCGCCAGCCGGTCGACGATGCCCGCGTCGCCGCGGTCTGTCTGCCGGTTGCGCGTCACCTGATAGCACGCGCCGAGGCAGGAAACCGCCTCGTAGACGTCGCCGAAGATCGGCCGGCCCTTGCCCTTGAGCTCGGTGATCGCCGCCTCGATGGCCGGGCCGCCGAAGAAGGAAAAGATCAGCGGCTTCTTCGGCATCGCCGGAGCCATCGCCCGCTCGATCGTGCCGGGCAGGCTGTGGGCGTCGAGCACCGCCGTCTGGCAGCCCAGGACGATCAGCGAATCGACGTTGTCGTTGTGCAGCGCGGCGCTGATGGTTTTGTCGTAATCGTCGATCAACGCCTGGCCGGTGATGTCCACCGGGTTTTTCAGCGAGCCGAAGTCGGGCATCGAGCCGGCGAACATCCGCTGCATCTCGGCGATGTTGTCGTACAGGTTGACCTCGAATTTTTCGCAGGCGTCGGTGGCCAGCACGCCGATGCCGCCGCCGTTGGTGAGGATCACCGTGTTTTCGCCCTTGGGCAGGGGCGTATCCTGCAGGAACTTGCACCAGTTGAGGGCTTCCTGGATGCTCTCGGCGCGCAGCACGCCGCACTGGCGCATGATGGCCGAGAAGACCTCATCGGCGCCGGCGAGCGAGCCGGTGTGCGAGGCAGCGGCCATGGCGCCGCGCTTGGACCGGCCGGATTTGATGACGATGATCGGTTTTTTCTTCATCGCTTCCGGCAGGATTTGCACGAGCTTGGCGCCTTCCTTGACGCCCTCGATGTACATCAGCACGACCTTGGTCAGGTCGTCCTCGACCAGGTAGGTCAACAGGTCGGCTTCGTCGACGTCGCACTTGTTGCCGACCGAAACCACGGCCGAGAGGCCGATTTTTTCGGTCTTGGTCTTGCCCATCATGGCGATGCCCAGGGCGCCGCTCTGGGTGATGATCGCCACGCCGCCCTGTTCGACGTCGCTCGGGCCGAAGGTGGCGTTGATCGAGGCCGCCGAACTGTAGACGCCGAAAATGTTCGGGCCCAGGACGCGCATGCCGGCTTCGCGGGCGATGGCGACGATGCGGTTTTCCTCCTCGAGGTTGCCGACTTCCGAGAACCCCGAGGTGATGACCGACAGGTGTTTGGCGCCGGCTTTGGCGCATTCCTCGACCGCGCCGACGACCAGTTTGGCGGGGATGGCGATGGTCACCAGGTCGATCCCGCCCGCGATCTCGCCGAGGCTGCGCACGGCGGGGATGCCGTCGATTTCGCCGCCCTTCGGATTGACGGGGTAGATCTTGCCCTGGTAGCCGCTGCCCAGGATGTTCCGCAGCACCTTGCTGCCGATCTTGTCCGGGTTCGTCGAGGCGCCGAGCACGGCGACGCTCCGGGGCTTGAAGAGATACTGGATGGTTGATTCTTGGCTGCTCATTCCTTACTTCCTGAACATCATCTTGAGTTCGTAAACGCCCTCGGCCATCGACTTGGTCATGTCGTAGCCCGCCTTTTCGAACAGGCGCAGCATGGGCTTGTTTTCCACGAGTACTTCCGCCGTAAAACCGAGCAAACCTTGTTTCTTGGCAAGGAACGTCAGGTAATTGAGCAATTCGGTGCCGACGCCCATGTTCTGGAATTCGTCGCGCACCACGAAGGAAACCTCGGCCGTGTGCGAACTTTCGTCGACGCAGTACTGGCCGACGCCGACCACCTTTTCCACCTCGGCGCTGGGATCGAAGGCCAGGAGCACGATCTCCTTGGTGTAATCGATCACCACGAATTCCTGCAGCCGCTCGTGCGGCATGTCCTTGCGCACCGAGATGAACCGGCGATAAAGGCTGTTGTCCGACAGGTCGTAGAAAAAATCCTTGAGCAGCGACTCGTCGCTGATCTTGACCGGTCGCACGAACAGCTCGAAGCCTTTACGCGTGACGCGGAAGGCTTCGATCTCGTCGGGGTACTCGCCGCGCTTGCCCGGGATGAACGCCTGGTCTTTGTAAATCAGGTTGTGCCGCTTGGCTTCTTTAATCAGCCAGGCGCGGTGGTTCGGGTGCGCGATGGCGATCAGCGACATGGCGCGGTCGCGGATGTTCTTGCCGTGCAGGTAGGCGATGCCGTATTCGGTCACCACGTAGTGGATGTCGCCGCGGTTGAGCGTCGCGCCGGAGCCTTCCGAGAGGAACGGCACGATGCGCGACACCTTGCCGCCCAGCGCCGTCGACGGGATCGTCAGGATGGACCGGCCGCCCCGGGACAGCACCGCGCCGCGCATGAAATCCGCCTGGCCGCCGATGCCGCTGTAGAACATGCTACCGATCGATTCGGCCGTCGCCTGGCCCGTCAGATCGACGGCCAGGGCGCTGTTGATCGCCACCATCCGGTCTTGCTTGGCGATGATCAGCGGGTCGTTGGTGTAGTCGATGGTGCGGAACTGAATGCCGGGATTGTCGTGAATGAACTGATAGGTTTCCTCGGTGCCCATGCTGAACGAGGCGACCGTCTTGCCGGCGTCGATGGTCTTGCGGGAGTTGTCGATGACGCCCTTGATGATCAGCCGCGCCAGCCCCTCGCTGAGCAGCTCGGTATGCACGCCGAGGTGTTTCTTGCCCGAAAGCGCATCGAGAATGGCGTTGGGCGTCGCGCCGTAGCCCACCTGGATGGTGTCGCCGTCCTGGACCAGGCGCGCCACGTAGCCGCCGATTTCGCGCATCACGTCGGTATTGGCTTCCGGCTCGTAGCGCAGCAGCGGCTCGTCGTGCTGAATCAGAAAATCGACGTCCGAGATGTGAATGAAGCCGTCGCCGTGCACGCGCGGCATGTAGCGGTTCACCTGGGCGACGACCAGATCGGCCTTCTCCGCCGCGGTTTTGACGATGTCGACGCTGATGCCCAGGCTCATGTAGCCGTGGGCGTCGGGCGGCGAAACCTGGATCAACGCGACGTTCACCTCGACCATGCCGGTCCGGAACAATTCGGGCACCTGCGAAAGGAAAATCGGCGAATAATCGGCGAGGCCCGTGTTGATCGCGCCGCGCGAGCTGTCGCCGATGAAGAACGAATTGTGGCGGAAATTGGCCTTGAATACCGGTTCGGTATACGGCGCCACGCCCAGGGTCCAGACCTGGAAAACCTCGGCGTCGAACAGCGATTTCGGATTGTTTTTAACGTACTCGGCCAGCGACCGCACCAGATATTGCGGCTCGCCGCAGGCCGTGCCGACAAAGATTTTGGCGCCGCGGTGGATTTTCTGAAAAATCCGGTCTTCCGCCAGAAACTTATCCGGATACTGCTGCCGCATCAAATCGAGATAGTCCGGTTGATGCAATTCGATACCCATCAGTCGCTCCCACTGTATCGATCATTCCACGGGTCGAGCATTCGCGTTTCAGTGATACGGCAAGTTGGGTTTAATGCCGCCCGTCCGAGATGTCAACCAGCAAATACGCCAGATTTTACAAGCAATTCGATTCAATCATCCAGTCAATAGCATATCGACCGTCAAAGGGAAAAAGGTGAGCCGATTTGCTTTTATGCCGGCATTCACATAAATTACCCGGCGTCATGGCTGAATTGCTGAATCTGCAAGATATTACCAAATGTTATGGCCGCGCCAGCGCCCTTTCCGGGCTGACTTTCACCCTGCGGTTGGGCGAACTGCTCGCCCTGGTGGGCCCCTCCGGTTGCGGTAAAACCACGGCTTTGCACATCATCGCCGGCCTGCTCGACCCCGACGGCGGCCAAATCGCCTTCGCCGGCCGCGACTGGCGAAGTGAATCCCCCGCCGCCCGGAACGTCGCCCTGGTCTTCCAGGACGGGGCGCTCTATCCCCATCTGACCGTGGCGAAAAATCTGGGGTTTCCGTTGCGCGCCCGCCGGCAGGCCACGACCGAGGCCGTGGCGCGCATCGCCCGGCGGCTGGAAATCGAACCGTTGCTCGACCGCTATCCGCACGAATTGTCCGGGGGCGAACGCCAGCGGGTGGCGCTGGGCCGGGCGCTGATCCGGCGGCCCAACCTGCTGCTCTTGGACGAGCCGCTTTCCAGCCTCGACCCGCTGCTGCGCGAAAAGCTGCGCGGCCTGATCCGCGACCTGGTGGACGAGACCGGCGTCGCGACGGTTTTCGTCACCCACGACCAGGCCGAGGCCATGGCGATGGGCGATCGGCTCGCGGTGATGCGCGACGGCCGGGTGATTCAGTCGGGCACTCCGCGGGAAATCTACGAGCGGCCGACCCACGAATTCGTCGCCCGTTTCTTCGGCGCGCCCGCGATGAACCTGCTGGCCGGCGAATTGCGGCAGGGCGTCGTCCGCGGCCCGTGGGGGGAAGTTCCCTGCGATCACCCGCTCGACCGGCCGCGCGTGTTGTGCGGTTTCCGTCCCGAGGCGGTCGTGCCGGTCGAGGGCGAATCGCGCCTGTGCGGCACCCTGGCGCGGGTCGAATACCAGGGACCGGTGAAAATCGCGACGGTCCGCCTGCCGGAGGCGGAAATCCGCCTGCGGTTGCACCGCGACAAAGACCTGCCGGCGGCCGGTGAGCCGGTCCGCCTGGGTCTGGCGTCGGCGGAAGTGCACCTGTTCGACGCCGTCACCGGAGAACGGCTGGCATGAGCGAGCGCCGCGCGCCGATCGTCCTTCGCTACCTGGGGCCGCCGATCGGGCTGGCCCTGATCGTCTGGGCGGCGCCGCTGGCTTACGCCCTGGCGTTGTCGTTTACCGACGCCGGACCGGGCGGCGCGGGCCAACTGATCGGCCCGTCCAATTACCTCCGCCTGCTCGGCGATCCGCTGTTCGGCCGGGCGATCCTGGCCAGCCTGTTGTTCGCCTGCGGCGCGGTCGTGCTGCAGGTCGGCCTCGGATTCGGCCTGGCGCTGACGGCGCTCGAATCGCCCCGACGAAAGCTGCTGGTGACCTTGCTGCTCCTGATGCCGTGGACCTTGTCGGACATCGCGGTGGCGCTGGTCTGGCACGAGTTTCTCGGCGAGGAGGGCGGCCTGTTGAACTGGCTGCTAGCCCAACTGTCGCTCGGGCCGTTGCCGTGGAAAACGCACGCCGGCTTCGCGTTCGGCGCCTTGTGGATCGCCACGCTCTGGCACGGGCTGGCGCTGTCGGCCCTGTTGCAACTGGCCGGTCTGGCCTCGCTGCCGAACCACCTGCTCGCGGCGGCGCGGCTGGACGGCGCCTCGCGCCTGATGATGCTGCGCCACATCCTGTTGCCGCATCAGCGGCGGATGCTGGGCGCCAACGCGCTGCTGGTCTGGATGGGCGCGATGGTTTCCTTCACCCTGCCGTTCGCCTTGACCGGCGGCGGGCCGTTGCGCGCCACGGAACTGGTGGCGTTGTTCACCTATCGCACGGCCTTCGGCGGCCGGATGGAACTGGGCTACGCTTCGGCGCTGGGAATGGTCATTCTGGCGCTGTACGCGGTGTTCGCGGCGATGTACCTGCGCCTGCGGAGGCCGGCATGAAGCCGCATCGCCGGTGGCTGATCCTGCCGCTCCTCCTGCTCGCCGGTTATGCCCTGCTGCCGCTGTTCTGGCTGGTGCGCCTGTCGCTGACGCCGGAAATCGAAATGCATCGCTGGCCGCCGACGTTCTGGCCCGTCCAAACCACTTTCGCCTATTACGCCGAAATCCTCGGCGGCGCCATTTTCTGGCGACAACTCGGCAATTCGCTCGCGGTCTGCCTGCCGGCGACGGCGGTCGCGCTGGCCCTCGGGGCGCTGGGGGCCTACGGCCTGGCGCGGCATCGTTTCCGCTATCGCGACGCGGTGCTGCTGGGCTGCCTGGCGCTGCACCTGGCGCCGGGCGCGGCCAACATGACCGCCATCTATCGCCTGGCCGAAAACCTGAACGCGTTCGACAGCCTGCCGTTCGTCGCGCTGCTCAAATCGGGCGGCGTCGTGCTCGCGATGTGGACCCTGACCGCGACGTTTCAAAACGTCCCCGTGCGCCTGGAGCAGGCGGCGCGCCTCGACGGCCTGTCCGCGCCGTCGGTCTTCTGGCGCGTGACGCTGCCGCTGGCCTGGCCGGGGCTGTTCGCCACGGGGCTGCTGCTGTTCATTTCCTCGTGGAACACGTTTTTCCTGCCGTTCCTGTTGCTCGAGGATCCGCAAAAAATGACGCTCACGGTCGGACTGTACCGCTATTTCAGCGAGCACGGTTTCGAGCAGGGCCACGTGGCGGCGTATCTTTTACTTTCAATCCTGCCGGTGCTGGCGCTCTTCGCGCTATTCCGCCGGCGGTTGTGGAGCCACCTTGCGAACTAGAACCGTTTTTCTCGGACTGCTGTTGTTCTGCCTGCTGGCAAGCTTGGGCTGTTCGCGCCCGGAACCGGTCGCGCCGGCGCATTTCACCCTGCTCGTGCCGTCGTGGTACGCCCCCGATAAACTCCCGGCCCTGCAAACGGCGCTGGCAGCCTGGCCGAACGTCGAGGCCAAGGTGCTGGTCGGCAAGCGCGACGCGATTTTTCAAAAGATTCTGCTCGGCGCCAAACGCGGCGACTTCGCCGACGCGGTTCTGGCGCGCAACGAATGGATCGGCCCCCTCGTCGAGGCCGGCGCGCTCCGACCCCTGCCTCCCGAAGCGGCGGAACTGGTGCGCGGTCAGGCGCTGCCGGCTTTGCTGCCGGCCGTCAGTGACCGGCAAAGTGTCTGGGCCGTGCCTTTCGACGCCGACGTGATGGTGCTCTGGTACCGGCGTGATCTGGCCGCGGCGGCCGGCGTGACGCCGCCCACGGACCCGGCGCAATGGGATCTGAACCGCCTGGCGGAAATGGCGCGACGGCTGCAGGGCGAAGCGCGCGGTTTCGCCTTTTCGGCGCAGCGCTACCCCAACGCGGCGCTCGCTTTCCTGCCGTGGTATTTCGCTCAGGGCGGCGATCTGGCCGACGAATCGGGCCGGCTGCGGCTCGAGGCGCCCCAGGCCGCGGCGGCTCTGGCGTGGCTGCAATCGTTGATCCAGGCCGGCGCCTGTCCGTCCGGCGTGGCCGGGATGGAACAAAACGACGTCTTCAACGGTCTGGCGGGCGGCGCCTACGCCATGGCCGTGGGCGGCTCGTGGGACCGGGGCATGCTGGCAAAGCAAAGCGCCTTCGCCGGCCGGATGGCGTCCCTGCCGGTGCCCCGGGCCACGCTCATCGGCGGCTGGTCGCTGGTGTTGCCGGCGGGCGGCAAGCCCGGATGCCTGCCGTTGCTGACCGCCCTGTTCGCCGCTGCGGTGCAGCGCGACAAACTGACGCAGAGCGGCTGGCTGCCGGTGCGGCAAGACCTGCTCGACGACCCCTGGTTCGCCGCCTCGCCCGACGGCCCCGCGTTCCGCCAATCCCTGGCGATCGGCCGCGCCCTACCGCTGCACCCGCGCCTCAACGCGGCGCTGGACGAAATCGCCACGATGCTGGCCGAGGTGTTTCTCGAAAAGGCGAAGTCCGAGCAGGCCGCCGCGGCGGCGGCGGCGAAAATCGCCGGGTTGAATTAGCAGGTCGGATTCCGGCCGAGAGTCAAATCGAAAAGATCAGGTGCGCCGCTTCGCGAAAAACGCGTCCCACCAGATCGAGAAGACGCCGATACCGAAAAACAGGCCGTTGAGCGCGCCGCCGAGCATCACCAGAAAAGCCAGCGAGGGATTCCACTTCGTCGCCCACCAACCGCCGACGTCCAGCAACATGCCGACAAAACCGATGAGCATCGCCGCGATCTTGAATTTCGCGGGCAACGGCGTTTGCAGCAGCAACCAACCTAGCACAAAGCACAACAGGCCGATGCCGAACAGGTGCTGGTGCGAAACCATCGCCAGCCGCGCCCAGGACATGCCGGTGTCGGCGGTCGTCGTCGTGGCCACTTCCGCGAACGTGGTCAGCGGCCGGAACGAACCGATGCCCGCGGGGTTGTGACAGCCGATGCACTGCGCGTCGAGAATCTCCTTCACCGGCCCGAAGGTATCCTGGGTCGCCCCGCCCTTGATCCAGGCAAGGATCGTTTGAACCTGGCCGTCGTCTTTCAGGTTGGGCCGCATCGATCCCTGGATTTTCGCCGACAACAGCGTTTTTTCCGGCTCGCCGTGAAAATGGAGGACGATGTCGCGCGGGGTCAGCCCGGGTTGGCCGTCGGCCAGATGCATCGCGAAATACAGGTTGGCCAGCGCGGTGAGATACCCCAGGCCGATGACCAAGGCGAACAGCGAAGCCAGAATTTTGCGCAAACGAGTCGCTTCGTCCATGGGCCGGTCCCTTTGATGGTTGGCAGGTGATTCTGCTTCCCTTGAAAACTAAACACGGTCGCCGAACGGGTCAACAAGAACGGCCGTTTATTCGCCGCCGCGGTACAGCGGCAATCCCGACCAATCCGCCAACCAAGCCAGCGGGCGCGCGACGCGGCCGTAGCCGATCATCCAGTGGTGGCCCAACGCGTGCCGCGCGACGAATTCGAGAAACGCGCGGCCGCCGCCCGGCAGGCGGACCCGCACCGGGTTGCCGGGAAATTCCAGATCCGTCGCCACCGCCTCGCCTTCGATCACGCCCATCCGGTACGTGCCGGCGCGGCCGACGAGGTTGACCAGCGTCACCGGTCCCGGTTTGCCTGGAAACAAGACGCACACTCCCTCATCGGCCAGGCGCACCGGCGCCAAGGTCACCTGTCGCGGATCGGCGGCGAGGCTCGGGTGGCCCGCGCCACAGTGCGAGAACAGCGCCGTGCCCGCCGCGTCGTCAACGTCCAGCAGATCCGTGTTGTGGGTCGGGCCGCCGGTCAGGCAATGCATCATGACCTGGGCCACCGCGCCGTTGACGTCGCCCTCGCAGGCGACGACGAAATCCTCGGCGGCCAGCCGCGCGGCCGCCAGGCAGAAGCGCCCCATGTAGTCGGGATAGCAATCCACCGCTACCGCGCCCAACCGATGCCGGACGCGCCACTCGTTCAGCGCCAGCAGCACTTTCGCGGCCTGACGGCCGGCCGCGGGCGTCGCCTGGTTTTTCATCCCGGCTTGCGCCGCCGTCCAACCGGCCTCGGCGGCGGCGTCGGTGATCGCCTCGACGGCGGCGGCGAACCGGCGCGCCGACAGCGGCACGACTTCCGGGCCGAGCCGGCGGCGCAGTTCCAGTTCGTCGACCGCGATTTCGGTCATGCCGAAATTGCGGTGGCCGAGCAGGCCGACGCGAAGGTTTTGCAGGCGCGAGCGCAGGCCGGCGGCCCGGGCGAATTCGGCGATGAGCCGGCGAACCTCGGGGTCGTCCGGTTCGCCCAGGCAGAAGACGAACGGCATTCCCAATTCGGCGAGCACCTGGTCGAGTTGCTGCGTGCCGCAGAGCGAGCCCGTGTGGACCCCGCGCCGCGCCCAAGTCAACACCGGCACCCCCAAGCGTTTGACGAGCCGCACGGCCAAAAAGTCATCGCTCCAGGTGGCCGTCAGAATCACCAACCCGTCCAAACGGGCTGCATAAAATCGTTCGAATGCCTCGTCCGCCGCGTCGATTTCCGTGACGACCGCCGGATGAACCACCCATTCCTCGCCCGCTCCGGCCAGAGCCGCGGTGATTTCCCGCAACAGCCCCGCCGCCTCGGCGAAGCCCACCTCATTCGGGTGCGCGACGGCCGCCAGTCCGATCCGTGGTTTCATCATGCCTCCGCTCCGTTCGCCGGCCCGTCCGCCGCCGCATCCGGGACGGCGCGCGGGCATTCCACGAGCCGCCAGGGCTGCTGATCCTCGCCGATTTCAATCAAAAAATCCGTCAGGCCGAACCGGCAATTCCCCAGCACCTGCCGGCCGTGCACGGCGGTCAATAACAGGTAGGGTTTGACGAAATCGGCCGTTTCCTCGTCGCTCATGCCCTGTCCGGCGGCGCGGCGCAATTCGCGCTCCTGCGCGGTGCGCCATTCGCGAATCTTGGCCAGCGAGGGAATCCGCAGCACGACCAGCACATCGAGCCGGTTCCACACCGATTCGTACGCGCCGAGCGCTTCGTTCAACGCCCGGCCGTACCGCCCGTCGGGATCGTTCTCCCGCTCCCAGGCCATGACCTCCGGCTGCGTACTCTTCAGGCGGTCGAGCAGATCGGCCGGCAAGACCGGCGCGCCAACCAGCCAGCCTTCCAGCAGAATCACCGCCGGCCGGCCGTGAAAAACGGGCCAGCGCTCGGGCGGCAGGCGATCGCCTTTGCCGTCGTGCAGCGATTTGTCGAATTGCGGCAACCGCGTCGAATCCGTCGCCGTGGCCGTCGACAGGGTGTCGAGCACCCGGTGCGCCAGCGCGAGGTCGTGCGTGCCGGGGTTGCCGCGCGAAACCCGATAGTAGGGGTTGTCGGGATGGCCGGCTTGCAACGCCTGCCGCTCCGGCCACGGCAGATAAAAATCGTCGATGGAAAGCGCGACCGCGGCCAGACCCAATTCGCCGAGCAGAAAACGCAGCAGCGCCGCGCCGGTGGTTTTGCCGGAGCCTTGCGGCCCGTTGAGGCCGACCAACAGCGGCGCATCGCGGCCCGCGCAGCGCGCGGCGATTTTATTGGCCAGCGGCCAGTAGACACGCGCGGCGGCCGGCGCCAGATTTTCGTCGAGACGCAATTCCAGGCGTTGAAAAGCGGCCAGGCGCCGGAGCCAGGGGAAATCGCCGGTCATCGCGTTTCCCCGCCGGGCGGAAGCTTTATACCGGTTGATGAGGACGAAAAGACGCGGAGCGTCGACCACCGGCGAGTCCGTTTCTCGAATCGCAACATGGTCCACCCCGCCCGGAGGCCGAACGGCCGCCGAAAAACGATCGCCGCCGGCTACATGGCGCGAATCGCGGCCAGCGCCGCCGCCAGGGCCTCGTCGAGCTTGCCGGCATCGGACCCGCCGGCCTGCGCCATGTCGGGTTTGCCGCCGCCGCCCCCGCCGACCGCCTGAGCCGCCGGTTGGATGATCTTCCCGGCGTGGAAACGGTTGGTCAGGTCGGGTGTCACCATGGCGATGAGCAGGGCCTTCCCGCCGGCGTTGGCCGCCAGGAAGAGCACGCCCGAGCCGAGCTTGTCGCGCAGCGTCGCGGCGAAATTGCGCAGTTCCTTGGGATCTTCCAGGGCGATGATGTCGGCCAGCACCTTGACCCCGCCGATCTCCTGTACCTTTTCGAGGATGCCCTGCCCGGCCTGACCGGCCAGTTGGGCTTTGAGCTTTTCGATTTCCTTTTCGGCCGCCTTGTACTGGGCCAGCAGCTTTTCGGTCCGCTCCACCAGTTCGGCGGGCGCGGCCTTGAGCAATTCCGCGGCGGTCCGCAGGCGTTCGTCGAGGGTCTGGAAATGGGCCACGGCGGCGTCGCCGGTCAGGGCCTCGATGCGCCGCACGCCGGCGGCCACCGAACCCTCGGCGACGATGACGAACGAGCCGATCTGGCCGGTGCGCTGCAAATGGGTGCCGCCGCACAGCTCCAGGCTTTCGCCGTCACCGATTTCGATGACGCGCACCGTTTTGTCGTACTTTTCGCCGAACAGGGCCATCGCGCCGGCCTTGACCGCCGCGTCGTAGTCGCGCTGGGTGGCGGACACCGGTTCGTCGGCCATGATCATTTCGTTGACGCGGGTTTCGACGGCCAGCAGTTCCTCCTGCTTCATCGCCGCGTAATGGGTGAAGTCGAAGCGCAGGCGCTCGGGGGCGACGAGCGAACCGGCCTGCTTGGCGTCGGGGCCGAGCACCTCGTGCAGCGCCTTGTGCAGCAGGTGGGTCGCGGTGTGGTTGCGCTGGATGCGCAGGCGGCGGACCGGGTCGATCGCCAGGGTCACGCGCCGGCCGACGGCCACCTCGCCCTTACGGACGCGCACCAGGTGGGCCACCAGCCCGCCGACGTGCCGCGCGTCGGTCACGTCGGCCAGGGCGTCGCCGCTGAGCACTTTTCCCTGGTCGCCGAGCTGGCCGCCCATTTCGGCGTAAAACGGCGTGAGGTCGGCGTACAATTCGCCCGCCTCGCCGGCCGCCAGGTGGTCGACCGCCGCGCCGTCGCGCACCAGGCCGATGATTTCGGCTTCGGCCTTGAGGTTGTCGTAACCGACGAATTCCGTCGTGAAACCCTTCCCGAGCAGTTCGCGTTGGCCAGCCGACAGCGCCGCGGCGCCCGAGCCTTCCCACGCGGCGCGGCTCTGATTACGCTGCCGTTCCATCGCCTGGTCGAAACTCGCCTTGTCGACCGTAACGCCGCGGTCGCGGCAAATGTCTTCGGTCAGATCGAGCGGGAAGCCGTAGGTATCGTACAGTTTGAACGCCAGCGCGCCGTCGAGCACGCCCTGGGTGCGGGCCAGTTCGGCGTTGAGCATTTTCAGGCCGGTTTCCAGCGTCCGCAGGAAACGTTCCTCCTCGTTCTTGACGACCTTGGCGATGTACGAGGCGCGGTCCTGCAATTCGGGATAGGCGCCCTTCATCGTGGAAATCACCGCGCCGCCGACCTGATACAGGAACGGGTCCTTCAGGCCGAGCAGCACGCCGTGACGGGCCGCCCGCCGCATGATCCGCCGCAGCACGTAGCCGCGGCCTTCGTTGGACGGCAGCACGCCGTCGGCGATCAGAAAGACGATCGCGCGGATGTGGTCGGCGACGACCCGCATGCTGACGGTCGTATCCGGATCGGCCAGGTACTCGTGGCCCGAGAGGCGGGTGGTCTCGCGATGAATCGCCGTGAACAGGTCGGAATCGTAGTTGGTCTTGCAGCCCTGCAGCACGGCGGTGATCCGTTCGAGGCCGGCGCCGGTGTCGATCGACGGGCGCGGCAGCGGCGTGAGCTTGCCGGTTTCGTCGCGGTTGTATTGCATGAAGACGAGGTTCCACAGTTCGAGGAAGCGATCGCCCTCGCCGTCGATGGTGCCCTCGAAGTCGGGGCCTTGATCGTAAATGATTTCGCTGCACGGGCCGCAGGGGCCGGTGTCGCCCATCGACCAGAAGTTTTCTTTCTCGCCGAAGCGCACGATCCGCTCGGGCGGCACGCCGACCTGGGTGCGCCAGATTTCGGCGGCTTCGTCGTCGGTTTCGAAAACGCTGGCGTACAGTTTATCCGGGTTGAGCTTGTAGACCTGGGTCAACAGTTCCCAGGCGAAGCGGATCGCGTCTGGTTTGAAATAGTCGCCGAAGCTGAAATTGCCGAGCATTTCGAAAAACGTATGGTGGCGGGCGGTGCGGCCGACATTTTCAAAATCGTTGTGTTTTCCCGACACCCGCAGGCATTTCTGGCTGGTGGTGGCGCGGCGCGTGCCGATGTCCTGTTCGCCCAGGAAAACGCTCTTGAATTGGACCATCCCCGCGTTGGTGAACAACAAGGACGGATCCTTTTGCGGCACCAGGGGCGAACTGGGCAACACGCGGTGTTGCTGTTTAGCAAAATAATCGAGAAATGCCTTGCGGACTTCATTGCCGGTCATGATTGTTTCTCCACACGCTGTCGCTTCATGCTTCGCGGGCACAAAACGTATCTTTCCCCGCCGGACCTGTCAACCTGGAAGGAATAAGGACGGCGCTTGGTTGTCATTTCGGCCGAACGGAGAGATCGCTTTCTTTTTTCTGGTAACAGGTTTTTCGGCCCGCCCAAAAAAACAGCCCCGCGAGCCGGGCTCGCGGGGCTGTCGACGAAACGAGATTCAGACGTCTAGAACATGACCTGCGCTTGCAATTTGAGTTGGTCGTTGGCGATGCCGGTCTGATCGTCATCACCCTTCTTGGTCAGGACTTTTTCCCATTCTTCGCCGCGATAGATGTAGTTGAGGGACAACATCGCGTTGTAACCCTTGATGTAGTAGTTGACGCCGCCGACGATGTCGGTCAACGCGTCTTGCTCGCTGGCCGGGTGCTTCTCTTTGTCGTTCAGGGTGTCGGGATCCAGGTAGTCGTAGCGGGCCACGATTTCAACCGGAACCTCGAACACCGGCCCGAAATTGTAGCCGGCCATCAAGTAATAGGACATGGTGGTCAGTTCGTAGGTGTCGTCCGCGCGGTCGTCTTCGAAGTTCGTCGCCGGATCCTTGCTGTCCCACGCGTAGGTGCCGTAGAACAATTCGCCGATCAGGGTCAGGCCGAAAGGAGCCAGGTAATCGACGCCGCCGTTCAGGAACATGACCGACACATTGTGGTTGGTCAATTCGCCGTCTTTGACTTCATTCGCATCGAGCGGAGTGCCGTACCACAGGTTGGCGCGGATGTTCAGGCCTTCCACCGGCGGTTTGCCGATCAAGCCGAAGTGAATGTCCTTGCCCGTATTCTGATCCAGGTAGTCGACGTTGCCGACCGGGTCGGTGCCGCCCGGAGCAATCAACGCCGGAGTATACTGCCGGCCATTGTACACGCCGAGGTTCGCGGCCAGGTACTTGGTATCCAGGTTGAGGTTCAAACCGGTCTGCCGTTGACGGCCGAAGATGTTGCGGTTCATGAGCGGCATTTCGATGGTCTTGAACGTGCCGCTGTTGATGGTGCCGTGATAGGTCATATCCGGCTTAATGCGGCCGACGTAAATGCCGGTGTACGGAATGTAGAGGAAGCCCAACTTCAGGTCCAACAGGCTGACCGAACCGGCGGTGGTGTCGGCGGTCATGGTGGCCAAATAGGTGACGTGCTTGTCGACCACCCAACCGTTCACGCCCAGTTGGAAATAGTTGACCGTGAATTCCATATCCTTGCCATTGTCCATGGCCTGCGGATTGCCGTCCTTGTCGGCACCGAGGGTCTCATCGCCGACGTAGTAATTGAAGCCGGCCTTGAAGAGTCCATTCAAGGTGGCGCTGCCGAAACCGGCGTTCACCGATTGCTGTTCGGCGGCCAGCGCGAAGCCAGCAGTCAACAGCAAAACGGTTAACGAAATGACCAACATTCTCTTCATTCTACGACCTCCTTTTGATGAGATATGGTGATTGTCTTGCATTGGATTCCCTGCTTTAGCCAACCTTTTCAGTCCGCGGAATTCGCACCACGAAATCGGCGGACGGTTGTCATCGAACTCATCGTTCCCGATTTTCCGACCATTCCGATCTGAAAACTCGGTCATTGCACCACGTCCAAATTTTCAAAGATTGAGCTAATAAGCGATTATTGTTCCGCACTTGTTAATTGGTTTCACTGAATAATGGGCTATCAATAACGCGCCGGATTCTACTTGTCAACCAATTTCAACAAGCGCCCAGCCAGCCTATTTTCTTGTCAATGAGCCTAAATTACCTTGTTTTTCAAATGTTTTTCGCCGTTATTGGCACCGGGTGAAAAACCTGTTTGAATTTCTCCCGTTAAAAAGCGACCTGCGCCTGCACCTTCAACTCGTCGTTGTCGATGCCGGTCTGATCGCTGTCGCCTTTTTTCGTTAAAACGTTTTCCCATTCCTCGCCATGATGAATGTAGTTCAGCGAGATCATGGCGTGATAGCCCTGCAGGTAATAGTTGACGCCGCCCATGATATCGGTCAGGGCATCCTGATCGCTGAGCGGATGGCCGTCTTTGGTCTTGTCGTTCAAGGTGTCGGGATCGAGGTAATCATAACGGGCCAGCACTTCCACCGGCACGTTCAGCTTCGGACCGAAGTTGAACCCCGCCATCACGTAATAGGACAAGGTTTGCAGGGTGTAATCCTCGCTCAGCGACCGGTCGTCGGTTCCTTGTCGATCGTGCGAGAATTGCAAATCCGCGCCGGGGTTTTTCTTGTTCCACGTGTAATCGCCGTAAAGCACCTCGCCGACCAATACGACGCCGCAGGGCCCCAGGAAGTCGATGCCGCCGTTGACGAAGATGATCTTGGCGAATTGATCGCGCAGCGAGCCCTGATCATCCTTGAAGTTATCGACCGGCATGCCATACCAGACGTTCGCGCGAACCTTCAAACCTTCCAATACGGGCTTGCCCACCAGGCCGAAATGAACGTCCTTGGTCGTGTTCTGGTCGAGCCAGTTCGCGTTGCCGACCGGCTGCAAGGCGTTTTGCGGCACGAAGGACGGGAAATATTCGCGCCCGTTGTAGATGGCCAGATTGGCGTCCACGTAGGGCGTGTTCACGGCGATATCCAGGCCGGTCTGGCGGGTGCGCGGAAAGACCAGCCGGTTCATCAACGGTTCGTCGATCGTTTTCCACATTTGCTCGGGCAGCGAATTGTAGTAGGTCATTTCCGGCCGAATCCGGCCGACGACGAAGGTCGTATAGGGGATGTAGCTGAAGCCGAGTTTCAGATCGAGCACGCTCATGGCGTTGGTCGCCTGGTCGTAGGCGATCGTGGAAAAATAGCCGACGCGGTTATCCACGACCCAACCGTATACCTTGAGCAGGAGAGTATTGAGGACGAATTCCGTGTCCTTGCCGTTATCCATCGCTTGCCGCTGGCCGTCGGTGTTTTCCCCGAGGGTTTCGTCGCCGATGTAATAGTTGAGGCCGGCCTTCATCGTGCCGCCCAGATTGATCGCCCCGAAACCGGCCATCAGGCCGCCGTTCGAATCGGCCGCCAGCGCCGAAGTCGCCATTAGAATGGATGTCAGGATCAGGAGGATGAAGCCTTTTTTCATATCGTCGCGCCTCCTTTCCTTGTGGAAAGCAAGGAAATGTTTTTGCCGAGTGTCGAACCGATCAAAACAATGCACCTGGGCATTTTAAATAATATCGCTTATTAATCAATATGTTAGAATGATAAAGATCGCTGCGGATCTTCGATGGATTATCTAACCTATGGTCTATAAAGCGCTTTTATCAAAACTTGGTAAAAAAAGTCAAGAAAAATAAGCGATACCCACAAGCCTAATAATCTGCGTCGATTTCATCCCTTTTCGCCACGCGATGCGAATTCGGGTTTGTTTTCCTTGCCTTTATTGTAATTTGAGCTATCATGTATCCATTGCGTACACGATGAATTCCGGAGGAACTCTGTCATGCACCACAAGGAAGCGGTATCGACTACCCGAGCGCCGGGCGCCATCGGCCCATATTCTCAAGGCATCAAATGCGGTAATTTCGTGTATACCTCCGGTCAATTGCCGATCGATCCCGAAACCAAAAAAATACCTGACGATATTCAGGATCAGGCGCGTCTGGCCCTCGGTAACGTGGCCGCCGTGCTTTCCGCCGCCGGTTCGGGCTTGTTGGATGTCGTCAAAATGACCGTTTTTTTGCTGAATATCAACGACTTTGGCAAGGTCAACGAAGTCTATAAAGAATTTTTCGACGACGACAACGCCAAACCCTATCCGGCCCGCAGCGCCGTTCAAGTAGCCGCTCTGCCCGGTCCGGTGGGTTGCAAATTGGAAATCGAAGCCGTCGCCATTCTTCCCGCCAAATAAAAGGTTCTTGGACTATTCGCGGGCCGGAATCGCGTCAAAGCAAACCGGCCGCGCCGCTTGACCGACCGGGAGACAGCCGTTCATGCGTATCGGTCGCCTGCGACCCTGGATCTGGCCTTTGCTTGTCCTGCTATGCGCGGCCTCGTTCATCGTCAACCTTGCGGTCATCATCGCCGACCAGATCGACGACGCCTACGATCCGATGCATCTGGAAAAAACGGGCCGTCTGCTGGCGCACGCGCTGCAAGGCAACGCGGCGGCCTGGGAAGCTTTTCGGCTCGATACCGCCGCTTCGAGCTACCCGTCGTTGATTCATTACACCACCCTGCCCGTCCGCTGGATCGCCGGCGACGTCCCGCGGGCCGGCGCGGTGACCGTCGCGGTCTGGTCGCTGCTGGCGATCCTCTCGGCCTTCGGGATCGGCCATCTGCTGGCCGGCGACCGCGCGGGGATGTTCGCGGCCCTGTTTACGGCGTTGACCCCCGGGCTGTACCGTTTCAGCCGGATGGAAATGGTGGATGTGCCGCTGGCCGCGGTCGTCACCCTCGCGATCTTTCTGTTGTTGCGCAGCGATGGCCTCTTGCATCGCGCGCCGTCGCTGGCGTTCGGCGCGGTCTGCAGCGTGGGGATGATGACCAAACAGTCTTTTCCCCTCTATCTCGCCGTACCTTCCCTTTATTTGATTCTTGCCGGGTACCTCGAGGACAAATCGGAGGCGCGCCGGCATCGTCTGCTGAACGTCTTGATCGCCGGGGCGATGACCCTGCTGGCCGGAGTCGCGGTGCTGGTTCCTAATTTACATGCCTGGTTCACTGGACGGCAGGTGGTCCGCGCTTTCTACCTGCAAACCGACGAAGCCGGGTTTTTGGACAACCTGCGGCTGTTGATCACCGACGGCTTGGGGCCGATCCTCTCCGTCCTGACGCTGATCGGCTTGTTGGTCGTTTCCAAGAAGGATCGCGGCGTTCGCACGTTGATTCTCTGGCTGGCGGCGCCGCTGTTGGTGTTGCACATCACTTACGGGATGCTCAGCACCCGTTATTTATTGCCGCTGCTGCCCGCCGGGACGGTGCTGGCCGCCCTGGGGCTGGAGCAACTGCCGGCGGTGGGATCGCGTTCGCGGCGCATCGCCAAGGCGACCGTGCTGATTCTGTTGGTGGTCGCCGCGACGGCCTACGATCACCTGCGGCCCGAGCAGACGGTGTTTTCGTTCGAATCCTACGAAAATCGGCTGCATCTCGTCGGCGTTCCCCGCCCGCAACGCAGCAACTGGGGCCTGGCGCCGCTGACGCAGGCCTTGGAGACCAACAGCGCCGACGCGCGCGTCATTCTGCTGATCGATTCGCCCTTCACCTCGATGATCCAGGGCCGGCTCTGGATGCTGGATCCGCTGGCCAACGTGACCAATCTCTTTGAATGGGCGTCGGTCGGCCGGACGCCGCCGGGCTTGGACAACGACGATACGCTGCGCGAATACCTGTCGGCGGCGGATTTTCTCGTGGTCAAGACCGGATTCAATCGCGATGTCCGCAATTATTCGCAACCGCAGGACGTGGACGCGCACTTCGCCCAACGGGTGTTTCAGATCTTTTTCGAGATCAAGCCCCACTTCGAGCTGATCCAACACTTCCCTTATCCCGAGGATATCGGGCCGATCCTGCTTTACCAACGCCGACAGGGGGAACCGGCGGAGGCTACAACAGCGCCTCCGAATGAAGTTCGCCGCGAAATACGTAGCGCACCGGACCTTGAAGAGTGAGGTCCGCGATCCGGCCCTCGACCTGCCGGAAATCGACGATCAGCGTTTCGCCGCCGCGCGTCAGCAGGCGGACGGGCGGTTTAACCTCGCCCGCCAGGCCCAGGGTCACCGCCGCGGCCGCGCAACCGGTGCCGCAGGCCAGGGTTTCGTCTTCCACGCCGCGCTCGTAGGTGCGGATCGCCACGTCTTGCTCGCCGAGGATTTGCACGAAATCCACGTTGGTGCCGCGCGGCGCGAAAGCCGGGTGATGGCGGGCCGGGCGGCCCCACCCGACCACCGGCACCGCCGCGAGGTCGGCGACGCGCCAAACCGCGTGCGGCACACCGGTATCGATCGCGGCCAGTCGCACGCGGCCGCCGGCCGTTTCGATTTCCACCGCCGAGCGGTAATCGCGCGGCGGCGTCAGCCCGACGCGCACCTCGCGGCCGCCGAGCACCCAGCCGCGGATCAGCCCGACCTTCGTGCGGAAGGTCAGCGTCTCGCCGGCCAGGCCGGCATCGTGGGCGAAACGGGCCGCGCAGCGGCCGCCGTTCCCGCACATCTCGGCTTCCGAGCCGTCGCTGTTGAAGAAACGCCAGGCGAAATCGGCCTCGCCCCGCGGATCGGCTTCGAGCAGGATGACGCCGTCGGCGCCGACCGACAGTGCGCGGCGGCAGACGGCGCGAACCCAGGGCGCCGCCCGATCCGGATCGAGCCACCGTTGGCGGTTGTCCACGAGGATGAAATCGTTGCCGCTGCCGGACATTTTGGTGATCGGAATCGCGCGATCGCTCATGGCTGGTCCGCCTCGTCGGTTTCGTCCGCGGCCGGCGGCGTGGCTTCGGGCGTCGGTTCGGGAGTCAGGTCCCGCGCGCGCAGCCGGGCCGGATCGCCGGCCTGTTCAAACAAGCCGTCCGCCCCCAGCTCGGCCCCGAACGGTTCCGGCGTATTCTGTTTCCATCCGGACGGGATTTGCTCGTCGGCCGGCCGGGTTTCGTCGCGCGGAATCAGCTTTCCTCGGCGGCCGCAACCACCGGCCGCCACGAGCGTCAAAACCAGAATAAAAAGCAGGATGACCGGCCACGGTTTCACCGCGCGCTCCTTCTTTTCACTGGACCAAGGCATAAGGGAACAGGTTCGAGCAGTCCTGGTTTCCGGTCCAGCAAACGGCGACCGAACCCGTCGCCGGAACGTCCGCCGGTACGACCGCCTGCAAATCGTTGTCCGACCCGACGCCGAGAATCTCGGCTTCGATCATCGACTCGGGTTGGCCGAACCAAACCGTCAGCTCCGTTCCCGTTTGGAATCCCCGCCCGAAAACGCCCACCGCCTGGCCGCCGACGATCTGCCGGCTCGGCGCAACCGCGGCAATCCAGGGTTGCGTCGCGTCGGCGGTCGGGATCAACACGAGATCGGCCAGCGTCAGTTCGCCCGGTTCCGTCAACCGCACGCGGGTGAACGAGGCGAGCGACAACTCGGGCTGCACCTCGATGATCGTTTCGCCGAGCGGCATTTCCAGGTGATAATACCCTTCCGCGCCGGTCTCGATCTCCGTCTCGAAGGCGATTTCCTGGTAATCGGCCAACGGCGTCCCGTCGAGGTAGGTGATTCGCCCCTCGATCGTCCCGTAGGCCTCCAGATTGATCGTCAAATCCAAATCGGCTTTACTGACTTGCACCGTGCGCGATCCGCGATACAGGCCGAAACCGTCTGCCGTCAAGCAATTGACCTCAATCAACCGCTGGCCGGCCGTCAGATAAACCAGGAACGAGACTTCCTCGTCGTCCGCCAAATCGGCCACCCACAAGGATTTGCGGATCAACGCCATACCCGGCCCGTTGACGAGCAATTCAATTTCCACGATATCCGGCGGCAGGTCGGCTTTCGCACCCAGGTACGCGTACACTTTCGCTTGCCATGAACCGCCGGCGTCATCGGGCCGCGAAGCGGCGCAGGCGACCAGCAGGGCGACGACGCTCGCCGATAAAATCAAGAGACAAATCGCCGACTTTCCGGATCGCCTCATTTCGGGTTCGCCTCCGGAAAACGAATGTGAATCCGCACCGCGACCCGATCCGCTTGGGGCTGCACCCCGGCGGGGAGCCGCGAGAAATCGTCGGGGTACGGCAGATCCTCCTCGCGCAGGCCTTCCCGCAGGCCGGCCGAGTGGAACGCATCGAAATCCGCCCCGCCTTCTCCTTCCTCGGCCAGCAGCAAACCCTGATCGTTCGGGACGCCGCCTTGCTGGGACGACAACCACCGGCTCTCGACCAGATGCATCGCCGAACCGGGCCGATGCTGCCAAAGATATTGATTGGCGACCTCCGTCTCCGCCAGCAGGGATGGCGCGGCGGCGGCGGTTTCATCCGGCGTCAGCACCCGGAGTTTACCGTCCTCGGACGTGACGATCGCGCCGGCGGCCAATTCGGCGACGTTGCTCGTTCCGCCTTCGCGCCCCAGCGGGCGAACCTCGCCGGCGAGGTTGTAGATCCGGGAGCGCCCCGCTTGCGGATCGTATTCGACCACGAAATAGGCGTTGTGCCCGGCGGCGGCGAGATTCGGATCGTCGACGCGGACGGTATGGCGGTAATTGGGACGCGGCCGGACCAACAGGCGCAGCGAGCCGGCGTTGAGGTGGAAAAAGTTGACGCGGGCCCGGTCTTTCAGATTGTGAATGCTTCGTTCCACGACCAGGTCGGTATTGGAACCGACGTAAACGATCAATTGGCCGCCGAACTGCAGCTTGGCGCGGCCGGCGCCGTCGGTGGTCAGCCGGTCGTTTTCGAAGATCTCAAAACCGGCATCCGCCAGAATCGGTTCGGGCAGACCGGCGCGCTCGAGGCGCACCACGCCATCGGCGGCGATCACCATGCCGCGCGGTTCGTCGGTCTGGGCTTGCGCCGACACCGTCGCCGCCAGCAGCAGGACCAGGAGAATGAGCCCAATTCGACGCATGCCTCACCCGTCGGAAAAAACAAGCATTGTTATCATAACGGCTTGTCGTTGAACCGCAAGATGCGCCGAAACGCCTTGGCTTTATTTGGCTTCCTTGCGCGTGAGACGATTGATGACGGCCAGCATCGAGCCGAGGCATAAAAAGGCGCCCGGCGGCAGAATCATCACGATGATCGGCACGTATTGGCCACCGGCCGCATCGGCCAGCGCGGTGAGCACCGGGATTCCGAAAACCGTGCCGTTACCCAGAATTTCGCGGACCGATCCGATCGCCGTCAATGCCAGCGTGAAGCCGATCCCCATGCCGATGCCGTCCAAAGCGGAATTAAGCACCGGGTTACGGTTCGCAAAGGCCTCGGCGCGACCCAGGATGATGCAGTTGACGACGATCAGCGGGATGAAAATGCCCAAGGCTTTGTAAAGTTGGTGAAAATAGGCGTTCATAGACAGGTCGACGATGGTCACGAAGGCGGCAATGACCACGATATAGGCCGGGATGCGCACCTTGTTGGGAATCACGTTCCGCAAGGCCGAAATCAGAATGTTGGAGCAAACCAGCACGAACGTCGCGGCAATGCCCATGCCGATGCCGTTTTTGGCATTGGTGCTGGTCGCCAGCGTCGGGCACATGCCTAAAACAAGGCGGAACGTCGGGTTTTCGGCGACGATGCCATTGGTCAAATCCTTCCACAGCGACATGGCCGTTACTCCGTTAAATCCTTGCCCGCGATGGGCGGGGGTGTTTTGGTGATTTTCGGCAGGGGAACGGCCGCCGGCAGCTTCGGATCGGCGACACCGCCTTCTTCCAACTTCGCGTCGGGTGTCGGTTCGGCCGGTGGCACCGCAAGCGCGGCCGCAGCCGACGCGGCCGGTTCGCCGGTCAGGGCGGCGCGGTTATCGCGGAACCATTCGAGCCCTTCCTTAATGGAGCCGACCACGGCGCGGGGGCTGATCGTGGCGCCGGACAAGGCGTCGATCTCACCGCCGTCTTTTTTCACCCGCCAATCGGTGTTTTCCAGGTTGCGCGGTTGTTGACCCTTGAACACGATCTGGTGAATCCATTTGACGTTGGTCGCGATGTTCGAGCCCAGGCCGGGCGTTTCGCCGTGAATGACCGCTTTGTAACCGATCAGATTCCCGGCGATATCCAAACCGATCATGCTTTGGATCTCGCCCGCGTAGCCTTTTTTCGAGGAAATCAAGTAAGCGAAACCTTTCGGCTGCCCATCGGACATCGCCACGTAAACGGCCTTTTTTCCGCCGATGTTTTCTTTCTTCTCGATGGTTGCCCCGCCGGCGAGAATCGGTTCCAGGACGAGCTTGGCCGCATCCTTCGCCTCGGCCTCGGCCGCCGTGGCGATCGGTTCCTTCGTCATGCTGTAAACCTGCGCCAGCGCCACGGCGCTGATGATGCAAATCGCTCCCAGTACCAGGCAGAGGTTCAGTATCTCTTTCATCCTGGACTCCCAACCTTCTTGGCGCTTTCCGCCACGAAACCGAATTTTTTCGGTTTGGTGTAACGGTCGATGATCGGCACGACGGCGTTCATCAGCAAGATGGCGAAAGAGACGCCCTCGGGATAGCCACCGAAGAGGCGAATGACCACGGTGAAGATGCCGCAGCCCATGCCGAAAATTAACTGGCCGCGCCCGGTTAGCGGCGAGGTCACCATGTCGGTGGCCATGAACAAGGCCCCGAGCATCAAACCGCCGGCCAGGACGTGGAACAAGGCGTTCGGATAAAGTTCCGGTTTGTACCAATGGAAAATCTGGCCCATCACCGCCACGGTGCCGATGAAGGACACCGGCGTTTGCCAGCTGATGTATCCCTTGTAAAGCAAAAACGCCGCGCCCAGCAGCAGCGCGATCGCGCTGGTCTCACCCATACTGCCGCCGATCTGGCCGATCGCCAGATCGACCCAGTTGACGATTTGATCGGACGCCAGCGGCTTGTTCATCAAAATCGCTTCCTTGGCCAGGCCCAGGGGCGTCGCGGCCGTCACGGCATCGGTGATGACCCGACCGAACAACGGCCGCGGCACGGGCCAGGTCGTCATCTGGACCGGGAAGCTGATGAGCAGGAACACGCGACCGATCAGCGCCGGGTTGAAAATGTTGTGCCCCAGGCCGCCGTAAACCATCTTGCCGAAACCGATGGCGATCACGCAGCCGATCAGCACCATCCACCACGGCGCATTGCCCGGCAGATTCAACGCCAACAGCAGACCCGTCACCGCCGCCGAACCGTCGGTCACGTAGAGGCTTTTTTTGAACAGCCTGGTGAACAGGTACTCGACCGCCAGACAGCCGATGATGCCCACCACGATCGTCAGGGCCGCGCGAACGCCGAAATAGTAAATCGAGATCAACGCCGCCGGGGTGAGCGCGCCCACCACCGACCACATGATCCTGGGCACCGAATCAGGCCCGCGCAGGTGGGGACTGGAAGAAACGATCAAGCGAGAACTGGTTTCCGTCATTGCGATTTTTTCCTTCTCGCCATGACCTCGGCCTTGCCGAGGCGCAGCCACTGCACCAATGGAATCCCCGAGGGACAACCGAAGGCGCAGGAACCGCATTCGATGCAATCGAGCACGCCTAGACTTTCGGCTTCCGGGAAGTTATTGGCCTGCACCTGGTGAACCAGATCGGTCGGCGCCAGACCGGCCGGGCAGCCCCGGATGCAAGCGCCGCACCGGATGCACGGCCGCAGATCGATCGCCTGAACCATCGCCGCCGGCAGGCACAGCACACCGCTGCTTCCTTTAATGACGGGTGTATTCAGGTTGTATTGCGCCAGGCCCATCATCGGACCGCCGCTGATGACCTTGGCGAAGGGCTCGATGGCGCCGCCGGCCGCTTCGATCAGCCAATGGATCGGCGTGCCGCAACGCACCCGCAGGTTTTTCGGTTCTTTGATCGCCTGGCCGGTAACGGTGACGATCCGTTCCATTACCGGTTGGCCGAGCACCACCGCGTCGTGAATCGCCGCCAAGGTGCCGACGTTCTGCACCACGGCGCCCACGTTCATCGGCAAACCGCCAGTCGGCACCTGCCGGCCGGTGCACGCGAAAATCAGCTGTTTCTCCGCGCCCTGCGGATAACGCACGTGCAGGTCGACCACCTCGATGTCGTCCGCCCCGGCGGTTTTTTGCCGTAAAAGGGCGATGGCGTCGGGCTTGTTGCGCTCGATGCCGATCCTGCCTTTTCTCACCCCGAGAATGCGCAGGACGATCCGCAGTCCGGTGAGAATCCGTTCGGGTTCCTCGAGCATCAACCGATGGTCGGCGGTCAGGTAGGGTTCGCATTCGACCCCGTTGGCGATCACCGTATCGATTTTGAACTGCGCCGGCGGTTTGAGTTTCACGTGCGTCGGGAATGTCGCGCCGCCCATGCCGACCACGCCGGCCCGCTGCACGGCCTCGAGCAATTGCGCCGGATCGGCGGTTTGCCAATCGGTCAGCGGCGTGAAGGCGACGGTCTCGTCCTGGCCGTCGTTGTCGATCACGATGCTCGGTAATGGCTTTCCCAAGGGGTGGTCGCGCGGCTCGATCTTGCGCACGACGCCCGACACGGGACTGTGGATATAGGCGCTGACAAACCCCGACGGCTCGGCCAGCGCCTGTCCCCGCAGCACGCGCTCGCCGCCTTGGACCAGCGGCTTGGCCGGCGCGCCCAGATGCATCGATAAGGGCAACACCATCTCGCCGGGCGGCGGCAGAACTTCCACCGGCCGGCCGGCTGAAAACTTGAATTCGGGTGGATGCACTCCGCCGCGGAAACGCCGGATGCTCATGCGCTCTCCTTTGCGGCCGAGGGTTGCTTGGTTTTTTTCGGCCGAGGCGCAATCTGAATGACGCCCTGCTCGTCTACCATTTCAATGGCTTCGAAGTTGCAAGTATCGTGGCACTTGTGGCAACGCACGCATTGAGCCGCGTCGACCACGTGCTTTTCCTTGCGTTCACCGGTAATGGCCCGGGACGGGCAAACCCGGGCGCACAACGTGCAGCCCGTGCAATGTTCGTTGATCCGCGCCGTGTAATGCGGCCCGGCGAAATCGGCGATGCTGTGGGTCGGACAGACCCGGGCGCAAGCGCCGCAGCGAATGCATTTTTCCGGGTTGATCACCGCCACATTGTTTTGCAGCTCGATCGCTTCAACCGGACAGGCCTTGACGCACTTGCCGCAGGCGATGCAGCCGACCTTGCAATTCGACGTGACCTCCTTGCCGCGGTCGTGGTTGCGACAAAGCACCAGCACCTGTTTGGACGCCGGCTGCACCGAAATCAGCGACCGCGGGCAGGCGGCGACGCATTTGCCGCACGAGGTGCAGCGCTCGGGAATCACCCGGGCCAAGCCGTTTTCCACCACGATGGCGTCGAACGGGCAAGCGCGCTTGCAATCGCCGAACCCGAGACAGCCATAGCGGCAACCGAGTTGGCCGCCCAGCATGTTGGCCGCCTTGCAGGAAGGAACCCCACGATATTCGAACCGCAGTTTGACGTGCTCGGCACTGCCCTGGCAAAAAACCATCGCCTCTTGCGAATCGGTTTCGGTGACGGTCAGATCCAACAGCTTGGCCAGGGATTGGCGCGCTTCCGGCGAGGTGACCGGGCAAGCATTGATGGATCCGGTGCCCGCGACCAGCGAACCGGCCCATCCGGCGCAACCCGGGTTGCCGCACGCGCCGCAGTTCACGTTCGGCATGAACTTGAGCACTTCCTCGAGCCGCGGATCGACCGCAACGGCGAAGAAGCGCGCGGCCACGCCCAAGCCGACGGACGAAAGTAACCCAATACCTGTCAGTACAAGGATGGATTCGATCATTGGACTATCCCTTGACCAGGCCGGCGAAACCCATGAAGGCCAGACTCAAAAGCCCGGCGGTGATGAGTGCGATAGCGGTCCCTTGCAACGACTCCGGAATGTCGGAGGTCTCCATCCGTTCGCGGATGCCGGCGAAGATCACCATGACCAGGGTGAAACCCACCGGCGCCGAGATGGAGAAAACGAGCATCTCGAAAAAATTGTAACCCTTCTGAATATTCAACACCGCCACGCCGAGCACCGCGCAGTTGGTCGTGATCAGCGGCAGATAAATGCCCAACGCCCGGTACAATACCGGACTGATTTTCAGAATCACCATCTCGACGAACTGCACCAATGCGGCGATGATTAGAATGAAGGCGATCGTTTGCAGATAGCCCACGCCTAGCGGTTCCAGAATGTAGTATTGCGTCAACCAGGTCACGATGCCCGCTAGCGTGATGACGAAAATCACCGCCAGGCCCATGCCGATCGCGGTTTCGATTTTTTTTGAAACGCCGAGAAACGGGCAGATCCCAAGGAAACGGCTCATCACGAAGTTATTGACCAGAATGGCGGATACACCTAGGAGAATCAAACTAGTCATGGCTGACTAAACTCCCACGCTGTGGCGCGATGATTCTACACATTTTCAATGCCGAGGCAAGTGAATAAAGCATGTTTATTGAGAATTGATGTCATTATCAAACTCCCCATCGTTTTCAGGAAAAATCACCGAAATTCAATTTTATTCTAATAAATCAAACAATTACAAATATTCCCACTTCCGGAGAAAATAATTAATGAGAATTTTGTTCAATATTGAAATGAGCAGTTTTGAATTGTTCTCAACCGCGCTTTTCCAACAGTGCCGACATTTCGATGCCTGGCGGCGAAAGCAAATCGAGCCGTCCCCGCAGCCGTATACATCGACGACGGTAATGTCTCGGTGAAATCCATCCGCCGGCGCCGGCTGCTTGACAGTGATTGAAAATAGTCCAAGCTTGTCGCCTGGAGGCGTACAAATGCCGTTTAACTTGCCGCCCAAGAGGAGTGTCCAGATTAGCGAAGGACGAGACCGGATCGATCACGGAGAGACAGTGCACGACGACGATAAAATCCTGGTGGAACGATTCGTCAAGGAAGGCGACCGGTTTGCCTTCGAGGTGATCGTCAAGAAATACCAGCGGATGGTTTATTTTCTCGCCCTCAAAATGGTGGGCAACCATCAGGACGCGGATGAAGTGGCGCAGAAAACCTTCGTTTCGGCTTACAAGAATCTGGCCGGTTTCGAAGGCCGCGCCAGCCTGAAAACCTGGCTCTTTCGCATTGCGATGAATTACTCGAAAAACCTGATCCGCGATCGGGCGCGTCACATGGGCGAGGAAGTGACGGAACGCAGCGCGACCGACTACAGCACCGTGGAAAACGATATCGACAACCACGAGCGGCGGCAGATCGTGCGGCAGGCGCTGGAAAACCTGCCTCCCCGGCAGCGGGAGGTGTTGCAGATGCGGGCCTTCGGCGACATGAGCTTCGCCGAAATCGCCCAGGCCTCGGGCATTTCGGTATCGGCTGCCAAAGTAAACTATCATTACGCGGTCAAAGCCCTGAAGGGGCTGATGGTCAATCTGGGAGAAAGCCAAGCATGACGTGCGAAAAAACCACCGAACAACTCATCGACTGGCTGGAAGGCGAATTGCCCTCCGAAATCGCCGAAGAGGTGGCCGAGCACGTGAACCGTTGTCCGGATTGTGCTCGCGAAGTCAACCAGATCCGGCAGGCGCTGGCGGCGGTGACGCATCCGGCGGAAGACCCCGGCGAAGCCTATTTCGATCTGTTCTATGCCCGCGTGCAGCGGCACATCGCCGACGAAGCCGTGCAAACGCCGTGGTACAAACGGTGGTGGGAACGATTGACGACGCCCGCCATGCTGTATCGCGTGGCCGCGGCGACCGCCACCCTGCTGGTGGTTCTGGTCGGCACGATGTCCTACACCGGCCGCCTGCGTTCGAACGACGCGCAACCCTCGATGGCCAAGTTGCACGGCAATTACGCCGTGATCGCCAAAAAGGGCCGTCTGGTGGCCGCCACCCGGGTCGATCCGGACATGCGTCAGGCGGTCGATTCGCTGGAAGGCGACGAGATCGACAAACTGCAAGTCGAAATGGCCAAGGTGCTGCTCGGACAACTCACCCATTCCAAAGTCATGGTGCTGCCCGGCTCGCTGACCGAACACCCGGTGGTCAATTCGCCGCTCGTGGTGGACCTGAGCGAGGAGGAACTGACGGCCGTCACCGATACCGTCTCGAAAGACATCAACAAGTGGACCCTCTAGCAGGGTGTTGAAAAACACCCTGCGTACGATCCATGGATGGATCGCCATTTTCGGCAACATCCGAAGTTGCCGAAAATGAAGCGAAATAAAAACCACGCTTTTTATTGAGCGTAGTTGAAAAAGGCCAGGACGACCTTTTTCAACAGCCTGCTAGGGAGCCGAAAATGCGTCGCCTCGCGTTGATTCTGGTTGCGCTCTGCCTGTCGGTCATTCCGGCGTCCGCCGCCTGGGCCCAGCAGGATCAGAAGCAAGATTCGTCCGCGCGGCGCGACGAGGCCATCCACCGGTTGGAAATGGTGCGCCTGTACCGGCTGGTGGAACTGCTCGATCTGAATTCCGATGAATCGGCGCGGCTGTTCCCGGTGATTCAAAAATACGACCAGCAATTCCGCGAAATCATGGAACAGAAGGAACAGGCCTACGTCAAGCTGAACGATCTGGTGAAGCAAGCCAACCCGGCCGAAAGCGAAACCAACCGCACGGTCGATGAAATCCTGAGCCTGGAACAAAAAGCCATGAAGGTTCGCGAAAGCGAATACCGCGACCTGCGCCGGCAACTCAACGCCGAGCAGACCGCGAAGTTCCTGCTGTTCGAAAAACGCTTCCAGGTCGAATTGCAGCGCCTGCTCAACGACGTGCGCGAACAGCGCGTCAAAGGCAAGATGAAAATCGACAAGAAATCGAAGTAGCCGCCCGCCCGTCTCGCTACCGGATCGACAACGAACCCTGATCCAGCACCTGCCGGACTTTTTGCGCCAGGCCGAACACCGAATAGGGTTTGGCGAGGAAGTGCAAATTGGGCTCCAGAACGCCTTGGCTGACGATGTGGTCGTCGGTGTAGCCGGAAGTAAACAGCACCCGGAGCGTGGGCTGATACTCTTGCGCCCGGTCCGCCAGTTCGCGGCCGTTCATCCCCGGCATGATCACGTCGGTGAGCATCAGGTCCACCTCGTTTTTCACCGTCAATAAAATCCGCAAGGCGTCGTCGCCGTTGGCCGCCGACAGAACGCGATAGCCGAGCCGGCTCAATTGCTTCTCGGTGGTTTCGCGCACCATGTCCTCGTCCTCGACCAGCAAGATCGTCTCGCGGCCCGTCGGCAGAACCTCGTCACCGCCGCCGGTCGCTTCGACTTCCGGTCCTGCCGCCAACCGCGGCAGCAGAATCCGGAATACGGAACCTTGGTGGGGCGTCGATTCCACCTCGATGTCACCGTTGTGTTGGGCCACGATGCCGTAAACCGTCGCCAGGCCCAGACCGGTGCCTTTGCCCTTGGCCTTGGTGGTGAAGAACGGCTCGAAAATCTTCCCCAGCAACTCCGGCTCGATGCCGCACCCGTTGTCGGCCACCGACAGCATCACGTAACCGGCGGCGACGAGCTGCGGCCTTTTCTCGCGATCCTTCGCGGTCGGCGCGAACTCGCCGGTGGCGATCGTCAGCCGGCCGCCGTCGGGCATCGCGTCGCGGGCGTTCACCGCCAGATTGATGATGATCTGCTCGATCTGCGTGGGATCGACCAGGACCAGGCCGATGGACGGGTCGAGCTTCAATTGCAGTTCGATATCCTCGCCGATGAGCCGCCCCAGCATTTTCCGCAGGTTTTCCACGACCTGATTCAGGTCGACCACTTTCGGTTCGATGATTTGCTTGCGACTGAACGCCAGGAGCTGCTTGGTCAGCGCGGCGGCGCGCTCGACCGCCCGGCCGATCTCGACCAGATTCTCCGCCGCCTGATGTTCGCGGGGAATGATCATCTCCGCCAGGGAAACGTTGCCGGCGATGCCGGTCAGCAGGTTGTTGAAGTCGTGCGCCACGCCGCCGGCCAGCCGGCCGATGGCTTCCATCTTCTGCGCCTGGAAGAGTTGCGCTTCGAGCGCCAGCGAGCGCCGTTCGGCGCGAATGCGCTGCAAGGTGATCGACGCCTGGTGGGCGAAGGTTTCGACCAGGTTCAGGTTGATTTCGGTTCCCAGCCGCGGCACCACCACCATGCTGCCGTAGAGCTTGCCTTGCCAATTCAGCCCGACGACATAGATCCGCTCCAGGTCGAACGTCCGGCTGACGACGGGGATCATGGCTTTGTTCAGTTGGCTGAAAAACGCCAGATACTTTTCAGCAGGCAACGAGAACAGCCGGCCGCTCAACAGATCGCGCCGCGTCTCTTCGCTGGGCCGAGGAAAGTTCATGCCGATCGGGCTCATGCCCAGGAACTCGACGACGCTCTCCATCCGCCAGCCGATGCCGTGGACGGTCCGGCAGACCACGCTCTCGGACCCCTCCTCGAATTCGTTGACCAGGGTGATGGCCGGCGTCACGATGCGCTGCAGTTGCTCGCCGATCACTTCGTAGATTTCACCTTCGTGGGACAACCCGGCGAAGGCCATCGCGGTTTCGGAAAGAATCGCCAGGTCGCGGGCGTTTTTGCGATCGCGCTCCTCGGCTTCCTTGCGCTCGGTGATGTCGCGCGTCAGGCCCATCACGCCGCGCGGCCGGCCGTCGGGCCCACGCAGGAACGTCAGGCGCGTCTCCGCCCACAACGTCAGGCCGTCCCGGCGATACAGTTCGATCTCCACCGCGCGGTGACCGTGCGGTTCCAGGTAGCGCGCGGCGTTGGCCTCCAATTCCTCGGTCAAGGCCTGGATGAACCGTTGATACGAAAGCGACGTCATTTGCCGGTCCAGCGGCAGCGCCAGCATTTCCCGCACCGAAAAGCCCAACATCGCCTGCACCGACGGGCTGATGTAGGTGTAACGGAAATTCAGGTCCATGCTCCAGATGACGTCGGTGAGGTTTTCGGCCAGCAGGCGGTAGCGTTCCTCGCTCTTCGCCAGGTGATTCGCCGCGTGATTCCGCTCGGTCACGTCGCGGATGCTGCCCTGCAACGCCACCGGCTCGCCGCGCTCGCCCGGAATCCAGGAAGTGGCGATTTCCACCTCGAGGACCGCGCCCTGCTTGGAAATGATGGAAATCGCGAATTGCAGCGAAGTGGAGCGTTGGTCGGCCGGCTTGGCCAACTCGCTTTTCAGCACCTCGCGGGTGTTGGCCGCCGAGGCGGGCCCGATGAAATCGCCCAGTTCATGACCGATCATTTCCTCGGGCGAGAAGCCGAAGAGCCGGCGGGACGAAGGGCTGATATACGTCAAACGCAGTTCCGGCAGCGTCGCCATCCAGATCACATCGGATGAATTGTCCGCCAGCAGGCGGAAACGGCGCTCGCTTTCCTTTTGCTCCTCCTGCAATTTTTTCAGCGTCGCCGCTTCCTTGGCGTAGCTGTGTCGCCGGCGCAGCAACCGTTCGGCTTTCGCGAGCGACAGGACGACACAGCCGAGGAAAAAACCGATCCAGACACCGTTCATGCTTATCGCACCGGGCAACAGGCTGCCCGACACTAACAGCCCGAACACCACGCCGCCGCCCAGGTAGAACGTCCAGGCCAGCAGAAACGGCGGGGCCAGCGGATTGTCGCGGCGCCAGGACGCCAGGGTGACGAAAAGCAGGAAAGGAAAAAGCAGGATCGTCAGCAGCATCAGCGCCCAGACCGCGATCGAATAATCGATCAGTCCCATGGCCGTCAGGATCGGCGCCAACACGATGATGAGCTTGAAGACTCCGTCCCATTGCGGCAGGTAGTTCCGGATGTTGAGAAAGCGCCGGAAAAATTCCATGCCGAAACAAATCGTCAGGCCGCCGAAAAGCACCGGCCCGTATTGCGCCAGCCACGGGCGATTGGGCCAGATGTATTGGTGCGTCAAACCGCTCAGGCAAAGCTGATAGAGCACGAAGGACAGCAGAAAAATCAGGTAGTAAAGGTAGTCGATGTTGCGCAGCGCGATCAGCAGCGTCAGGTTGAACAACAGCAAGCCGAACAGGATCCCCAGACCGACGCCGACGATCAACAGAAAACCGCGATCGTATTCCTCGAAGGTCCGCGGATCCCAGACCGAGGCCCACAGCAGCAGCGGATCCTGGCTGACGAAGCGCAGATAGATTTCCTGCCGTTCGCCGGGCGCCAGGTGGAAGGAAAAAACCGCTTGCCGCTTGTCGATTTCACGATCCCGAAACGGCCGCCGGAAATCAACCGTCTTTTGCTGATAACGACCGTCGCCCAGGGGGAAAAAGGCGTCCAGCGTCTGCAACACCGGCATCTCGCAAATGAGATAGCGGGTGAGCGCCCGTTCGGTACGATTGTGGATGGTGAAGCGCGCCCAGACCGCCGCGTGCGTCAAACCGAAGTTGGGAACCTTGTCGTGGCTGGGCGCAAACCGCGCGGTCAGCGGCTCTTGCGTCACCCGCTCGATCGACCATTCATTTTTTCCGTCGATCAGGGTTTCGAGGTAAGGGCCAAGTAGGGTCCGCGACCGGCTCGCGTCCAGCTCCAACACCTCCGCGGCTCGACCCTGAACCGGAACGACCAACAACAAAAGGAACCACGCCAAACCGAGCAACCGCCCCGATTGAATAAATCTAAAAAATATACGTTTTGCCATTATCGCCCTAACACGAATCCCACCCCCCACCGTACCTCGGCGGTTTACCATACTTATTTTTCTCGGGTGATCAATAGCTGAACGGATTTGGCACTCAGTGAATCATTCGCGTCTTTCGAATAATTGAGTATACAATCCCATCGGTGTTTTTAACAAGTCATTTTTTTAACGAAATAGTTAATTCAGAGAGGCAACAATTCCGGTTTCAGGTAGCCGCCATCACTCCGGACCGACGGCGGACTGCCGCGCGCGATATCAACGCAACAGATTGATCAGATGCGCCGCCAACCATCCGACGATAAAGATGCCGCCGACCAGCAGGCTGTAATCCCGCCAGTCTTTCATTGTGGCTTTTTCACCGTTGGCCGTCCGGCCCGAGAAACGGGTGATATCGAACAGGCGGGCCAGGATCGTCGCGATCAGCACCAGCCAAAAGACCAGATCAAGCGGATGAAACCAGGGCCATTTGTTGATGACAATCGAAATCGTCAGGAAAAGCAGAACACCGGTGCCGAGCAGCATCCAAACCGCACGAAGCAACGCTCCCAGACAACTGCTGGACGACTCTGGCTGAGCGGCGACGGCCGGTTCGACTTCTTTGCTCTTTTTCAATTTCGCCTCCAAAAATGTCGCTACGCCGCGCCATTCGGAACAAATGGCATGGCTGTCCCGAACAGCAGGTCGAAAACGGCAAATTTTTGGATGGCGGCCCGACCACCCGGTTAGGTCCTGCGACGATCATCCGATCGTCACACCCTTGGGAAAATCCTTGCGGATCAAGGAGCGGAAAATCAAACAACGGATGCAGTATAAGCTTTTGTCGCCGAATGTAAAGATTCCGCCTGGTCGGCCGTATTTTTACGGCTGTAATTGCTCAATATCGGATAACATTTTTCCGGTTGCCAGGAATTCCCGAATTTTGATAAGTATTCGTTTGGCGCGAAAAAAAACGACTACCTCGGGAGGAACGGCAATGCCCTACCGGAAAATGGCGTTCGGTTCGCTTTCGCTGCTGGCGGGTCTGGCGGCGCTGCTTTTCGTCTGGTCCTGCGACAACGGTGACGAGGATGACCCGGCCGGTCTGGCCGCCGGCGAATGGGTGCTGGTGGAAGCCGCGGCCTGGGACGGCGACCGGATCGTGCTGACGCCCGATCAGCCCGACACCGTGGGCGGCGCCTGGTACACGGCCTCGTTCGACCTGGCGCTCGACTTCGACCTGCGGTTCGACGTCTACCTGGGCGATCACGACGAGGAAGGCGCCGACGGCATCGTCTTTGTGATCGCCACCGAAAGCGTCGCCGCGCAAACCGGCGAAGGGCTCGGCTACCAGGGCATCGTGCCCTCCATCGGCATCGAACTGGATACCTACCCCAACGACGGCGCGCACCTGGGAGGCAACCTGGGCGACCCGCTCGACGACCACCTCGCCGTCGATGTCGACGGCTCGGCGGATCACCACAACTCGACCCGCCCGCTGGTGACGCTGCCCAACCTCGAGGACGGCACGGTGCACGATCTGCGGGTGCGGTGGACGGCGGCGACGGAGCTGTTGGAGGTGTTTCTGGATTCGACCGCGCCGACGATTTCCTACGACGAGGATTTCATCGACCAGAACCTCGGCGGCGAAACCCTGGTGCGCCTGGGCTTCACCGGCTCGACCGGCGTCTACAGCAACGTGCAGTACATCGTGCCGGTGAAATTCGCCAGCAACCGCGGCGAGTGATCGCTCACCCTGAACGACACTTTTCGTCACCCTGAACGACACTTTTCGTCACCCTGAACGACACTTTTCGTCACCCTGAACTTGTTTCAGGGTCTGAAGCCCGGATGCTGAAACAAGTTCGGCATGACGGATTGGTCGGCATTTCCCCCTCATCCCTGCCCTTCTCCCACGAAGGGAGAAGGGAAAGCAGTTTCGCCCTTCGCCCTTGCATGGGGTCGGGGGTTCCGGCTTGCGCACAGAAAGACAGTGATCGTTTTTTTTCGCGGTTCGGCCGATGGACCTCAACGACACCGGCCCGCGAAACGGTCGAAAACGAAGCCGATCACTTGAACCGGAACTCGCCCTCCTTGAAATCGACTTTCACCTGTTGGCCCGTTTTGATTTCGCCGGCGATGATTTTTTCGGACAACGGCTCCAGCACGTGCTCCTGAATGGCCCGTTTGAGCGGCCGGGCGCCGTAGGCCGGGTCGTAGCCGATCTCGGCCAGCCGGTCCTTGGCGCGCGCGGACAGATCCAGAACGATCTCGCGCGCCGCCAGCAGTTTTTCGTACCGCGCCAGTTGGATGTCCACGATGCGCCGGATGTCGTCCTTGCCCAGCCGGTTGAAGATCAGGATCGCGTCGACCCGGTTGAGGAACTCGGGGCGGAACGTCGCCCGCAACGCCTCGTTGGCCAGCCGTTCGATCTCGGCCCGGTCGTCGAGTTCCAGCATGTACTGACTGCCGACGTTCGAGGTCAGGATCAGGATCGTGTTGCGGAAATCGACCGTGCGCCCGTGGCCGTCGGTCAGGCGGCCGTCGTCGAGCACTTGCAACAAGACGTTGAACACGTCGGTATGCGCTTTTTCGATCTCATCCAGCAGCACCACGCTGTACGGCCGGCGGCGGACCGCCTCGGTGAGTTGGCCGCCCTCGTCGTAGCCGACGTATCCCGGCGGCGCGCCGATCAGCCGGCTGACGGTGTGCTTTTCCATGTATTCGCTCATGTCGAGGCGCACCATGGCGCGCTCGTCGTCGAACAGGAACTCGGCCAGCGAGCGCGCGAGTTCCGTCTTGCCCACGCCCGTCGGGCCGAGAAACAAAAACGAGCCGATCGGCCGGTTGGGATCGGCGATGCCGGCCCGCGACAGGCGGATGGCTTTGGCGACGCGCGACACGGCCTCGTCCTGCCCCACCAGTCGCGCGCGCAGGCGCTCTTCCATCTTGAGCAGCCGCCCGCTTTCCGTTTCGAGCATTTTCGACAGCGGAATGCCGGTCCATTTGGAAATGACGAAGGCGATGTCCTCGTCGGTCACTTCCTCGCGCACGAAAGCGCCGGCTTGTTGTTCTTGCTTCAGTTCGTTTTGCAACGAAGCCAGCCGTTTGCCCAATTCCGGCAACCGGCCGTATTCCAGCTCGGCGGCCCGCTGCAGATCGCCGACGCGCCGCGCGTTTTCCATCTCGGTTTTCAGTTGATCGCTCTCCTCGTTGACCTGGCGAATCCGGCCGACCAGGTCGCGCTGCCGCTGCCACCGCGCCTTCATTTCGTCCGTCTGTTTCTGCAAGGCCTTGATTTCCTCGTCCAGCTCGGCGAGGCGGCTCTTGTCCTTGTGTTTTTCCATCAACAGCGCCTGCCGCTCGACCTGTAGCCGCACGACCCGGCGCTGGATATCGTCGATCGGCGTGGGCACGCTTTCGATTTCCATCTTCAGCCGACTGGCCGCTTCGTCGACCAGGTCGATGGCCTTGTCGGGCAGAAAGCGGTCGGCGATGTAGCGCGCCGATAGCCGCGCCGCCGCCACCAGCGCCGCGTCCTGGATGCGGATGCCGTGATGCACCTCGTACTTTTCCTTGATGCCGCGCAGGATGGCGATGGTGTCCTCGACCGACGGCTCGCCGATAAAAACGGGCTGGAAGCGGCGTTCGAGCGCTTTATCCTTTTCGATGTGCTTGCGGTATTCGTCCAGCGTGGTGGCGCCGATGCAGTGCAGTTGGCCGCGCGCCAGGGCGGGCTTGAGCATGTTGGCCGCGTCCTGCGCGCCCTCGGCCGCGCCGGCCCCAACGACCGTATGCAGTTCGTCGATAAACAAGATGACCCGTCCCTGGGCGGCGGCGATTTCCTTCAGCACGGCCTTGAGCCGGTCTTCGAATTCGCCGCGGTATTTGGCGCCGGCCACCAGCGCGCCGAGATCCAGCGCCAGGGCGCGCTTGTCCTTCAGGCTCTCGGGCACGTCGCCGGCGACGATCCGTTGGGCGATACCTTCGACAATGGCCGTCTTGCCGACGCCGGGTTCGCCGATCAGCACCGGGTTGTTTTTCGTCCGGCGCGACAGCACCTGGATGGCGCGGCGGATTTCCTCGTCGCGGCCGATCACCGGATCGAGCTTGCCCTGGCGGGCCAGTTCGGTCAGGTCCTGACAATATTTTTCAAGCGCCTGGAACTTCGCCTCCGGGTCGGAATCGGTGACGCGGTGCGAGCCGCGCACTTCCATCAGGGCCTTGAGCAGGTCGTCGGTGCGGATGCCGTGCTTGCGAAAAGCGGCCTGCAGCGATTTGCCCGCGCCGCCCGCGACGGCCAGCAGCAGGTGCTCGGCCGAAAGGTAGTCGTCCTTCATCTGGTCGGCGATTTTCTGCGCGGCGTCGAACAGCACGCTGAATTCGTGGCCGGCATGGACCTCGGCCCCGTGCGCCTTGGGCAGGCGATCGATCACCTCGCGCACATCGGCCTTCAACGCGTCGGGCGAAGTGCCGAGTTTTTCCAGAATCGGCCTGATCAGGCCTTCTTCCTGATCGAGCAGCACGGCAAATAGGTGCGCCGCCAGGATTTCCGGGTTGCCGTTTTCACGGGCGAGGCTTTCCGCCCCGGCCACGGCCTCGCGCAGTTTGACGGTCATTTTTTCGAAAGAAATCATTGTCTTTCATTTCCTTACGTCACTGGTCTGCCCCGGCCGGACATCGCAGGCCGAGGAATCGCCACTTTATTTCGCATGAAAAATAAGGCTGCCAGGGCGCAATATCAAGATTCCGGCTTTTTTAAATTGACCTGCGGAATCTCCATCAACCGATCCATTATTTTGTTGAGATGGTCGCGGATGGTTCGGGACTCCTGCCAGATTTCGCCGAGGGAATCCTCCTCGATGAAGGACTCTTTCTCGACCTTTTGCGCCAGGTTTTCCGCCGCCTGCACCAGCAATTTCCAATTTTTCTGAAATTCGGTCAGCGGTTTACGCCCGCCACCCGGGCGGCGCCGGCCTTTTCCTTTAACCACTTGCCGCAACCGGCGCACCGAAAAGGATTGATCCACCGCCTGACACCCGATACGCGATCGTTCCTCGGTATCGGCGACCTGATAAAGCACCGAATGGTGCGAGGGTGGCAACTCCTTGGCCTTTTCGAGCGGCAAGAAACGGAAGTTCACCGCGACATGAAGAAATCGGCGCAAGGCCGATTCGGAGAACGGCAGATCGGAACGCTCGCAAAGTCGGCGAAAGGACATGTTTTTCAGTGGATTTTGGGAGGAAATCTGCTCGAGGTCGTCCTGAAAAAAATGGTGAATGAGGTAGTCGCCGATTTCTTTGGCCCGCAAGGTCAGTTCGGATTCCATCAATTCTTTTTGGCCGTGCAGAAAACGAATCGCTTCATCGATTTGCCGATCCTCATGGAGAATCACGGCCTTTTTTTCGGAATCCATCGTTTTTCCTCCCGACTTTACCAACGTCATCAAACTTAGTCTTTTTTATTTTTTTTGTCAATTAGGCATTGACAGCCAAAAGAAGCGATTTATTTTTTAGCCGTAAATAAGAGGCGCCGCCAAGAGGCCGAACAGGGAAAAAAGCCCGACGGGCTTCGCGGCGATGAAAAAAATAAATACAAACGTCAACTTGGAAATAAGAGGAGGAACGACCATGGCAATCATCAGATGGAATCCGACCCGGGAAATCGACACTTTTCAGCGTGAAATGGGCCGCTTGTTCAACGATTTCTGGGGCACCCGCTCCCTCAACGACGACAACCTGATCGGTCAATGGAGCCCGGCGGTCGACATCTTCGAGGACACGGAAAACTACCTGGTTTCCGTCGCCCTCCCCGGTCTGAGCCAGAAGGAGATCAAGGTCAACATCGAGAACAACATGCTGACCATCAGCGGCGAGCGGAAGCTCGACAAGGAAGACAAGCGCGAAAATTACGCGCGGATCGAACAGTTCTACGGCACCTTCACCCGTTCGTTCTCGCTGCCCAACACCATCGCCGCCGACAAGGTCGAGGCGCACATGGAAAACGGCATCCTGAAGGTGACGCTGCCCAAACGCGAGGAGACCAAACCGAAGCAAATCGAAGTGAAAGTCCACTAATCAAGACCGACGACGAATGCAAACGAAAAGCGAGGGGCTGGAGCTCCTCGCTTTTTTTAACTCCCCGCCGGTTTTTCAGCGGTTTACCACCGCGCGATAGAGCGCCCAAGCCGCTTGGTATTTATCGTGTATTTTCTTGATTTCCACGAATGACTGGCATAGATTTCGCTCTCGCAACCAAACTTTTGCACAAATATACGAACCGGCAACCTAGAGCAAACCGACCATGGCGAGAATCGCTTTTTGCCAGGAATTTCTTTATTCCTACATGAGTTTCACTGCTCTGTCGGCGGCTCTCAAACAGGCCGGGCATCAGGTTGAATTGTTTTGTTTTTCCGGTTTGTCCGATCGACCGATTCTGGATGATTTGATCCGGTTTAAGCCGGATCTGGTCGGCTTTTCCGTACTTACTCCCAGTCGCGATTGGTCCTTGGCGACGGCAAAACGGATCAAGAGTCGGCTGGATACCCTCGTCATTTTCGGCAATCTTGAAGCAATTTTTCACCCGGAGGTGATTGAAAATTCCGCGGTGGACATCGTCTGCCGCTGGGAAGGCGAGGCGCCGCTGCTGGAATTGGCCCGGCGACTGGACCGGCGACTTTCGTATGACGATATTCCCGGATTGTGGGTTAAAACATCGGTCGGCATCGCACGCAACGACCACCCCGGCATCCTGACGGACCTCGATGCCGCTCCGTTTCAAGACCTCGCCTTGTACGACAAATATTCCTATTTCCGCCACAGCCGGGTTCTGCCAATTCTCTGCGGTCGCGGTTGTCCGTTCAACTGCCGTTATTGTTTCAATCCTCTGTTGCGGGAATATTACGGCGGTCGCCGCTATTTGCGAAAACGCCGTGCGGAGCGGGTCATCGAGGAATTGCGGCGGCATGAGGCCGACCGTTTTTTCAAACACGTGTTGATCGTCGATGAAACGATGTGGAACGACAACGACTGGTTGCGCGAGTTTTTGCTTCTTTATCGTCGGTACGTTCACAAACCGATCATCGCCAACTATCGCTTCGGCGCCTTGCGGGACGAGGATTTTTTACTGATGAAGCAAGCCGGCGTGGAAGCCTTGATTGTCGCGTCGGAAACCGGAGACGAGGAGCAGCGTCGGACGCTTTTAGGAAAAAACGTCGCCAACGAGGAAATCATTCGTGTTTGCCGGCGACTGCGCGAAGTCGGCATCGCCGTCGGGTGCAGTGTTTTTTTCGGCTTACCGGGCGATAGGGTGAACGATCATCTGCGGCGGTTGGCCTTTTTCCGAAAGTTGAACCCGACCTATCTCTGGAGCACCTTTTTTCAACCCTATCCCGGTTTGGCCCTGACCGCGGACCCCGTCGTGCAGGCCGCCTTGCCGGCGAACGTGGAATTCCATCCGACCTATCACCACGACATCGTGCTGGACGTTCCGGAAAAAGAACGGCTGGCGCGGTTGAAAAAAATCTATTTTCTTTGCGTTAAATTCCCCCGCCTTTCGTCGTGGTTCATGCGGTTGACGAAATGGGATATCCCGTTGTTGTTCAGTGGTCTTTTCTTTCTTCATTTTGCCTACTACGCCAAGGTTTTCGAACGTTTGTCCTTTCGCCAATACCTGGCTCACGTGCGCTTGCTGGCGCTCAAACCGCTCTGGAAATATATCCTTGCCAAAAATTAAGGACGCGCACTGTTCAACCGCTATTTTTTTGGCCATTATTGGTCAGATTTTGTTCGATTGATTGACAGGGAACAACCGTGATGATAAAAAGAACTTTAAAGAAAATGGCGACAAAACCGCGCCAAGTTTTCTAATCGATCTTTCTCACGAACGGCAACTCAAGCACTGGCGATAACCGATCGAGATCGAGAATTTGAACAACATGGTATTAACAACGGATAAATGTTGCCTGGATGGGCAAATTCACGGAGACTAGAGATAACAAATGAAGCAACGCGTTTGTTTCGTTAATGCTCCCTATGACGGACCGATTGCCGGCATTTGGAACGATGTTTTCCCTCCCCTGACCATTCTGTCCTTGGCCGCGTATGTCCGTCGCGAACGCCCCGCGATCGATGTTTCGATTATCGACGGCCTGCGGATCGGACCGAGCAAAGCCATGGTCGAGGCGTTGGCCAGTCCCGCTCGGATTTTTGCGGTCACGTACGTGAGTTTCAATGCCAGCACGGCTTACCGCTTCATCAATTCGTTGAAAAAAGCGCGGCCCGAGGTGATTGTCATCGCCGGCGGAACCCACGTCACCAGCCTTGAAAACGATGCGTTTGAAAAAAGCGCGGTCGATTGGGCGGCCCACGGCGAAGCCGAGGAAACCCTCGTTGAACTGCTGGACCTGTTGGACGGTGGCGGCGATCCAGCGAAAATTCTCGGGCTGCTGTACCGCGAGGACGGCCGGGTGGCGCGGACACCCAATCGCCCCTTGATGGAAGACATCAATACTCTTCCTTTCCCCGCGCGCGACATGGTCAACCTCCGCGACTATTCGGGGATCTACGTCGCCCACCACAAACACAACCAACACATCCTTTCGGGTAGAGGGTGCGTCAACAATTGCTGGTTTTGCGCGCGAACGGTGTGGAAACGGCAAAAGCCCTGGCAACGACTGCGACGTCCCGACAACATCGTCGCCGAATTGCGGGAAATGCGCGATCGCTACGGCGTGCGCGAGTATTTCGACATGGGCGACGAGTTCAACAGCTCCGAGAAGTGGGCCACCGAAACCGCCACCGCGATCGCCGACGCGAATTTGGGCTTGGATTGGCAAACGTTTTCCCGCTCGACGCCGGTTACCGACGAAATGGCGGCCGCGATGAAGGCTTCCGGATGTTGGTTGGTTCACCTCGGCATCGAATCCGGCAACCAGGCCACGCTCAACGGCATCGGAAAAAACATCACTCTGGAGCAGGCCCGGCAAGCCGCCGCCATCTACCAGCGTCACGGCATTAAGGTGGTTGGCTTGTTCATGTTGTTCAACGCTTGGGAACAGGATGGCCAATTCATGTACGAAGGCGTCAAGGAATCCGAGCAAACGCTCGCCTTTGCCCGTTCGATGCTTAAGGAAAAGCTGGTCGACTCGATCACCTGCTCGCCGGCCATGCCGTATCCCGGTGGATTGCTATTCGATGCCGCCATGCGCCACTCGATCATTCCGAAAGAAAAGTTCGACGATTGGGGCATCTGGGATCACGCCTGGAATTCAGTGATGACCCTTCCCGGCATTACCATGGCGGGAAAGTGGCGCGTGAAACTGAAAGGCATCTGGATTCAATCGTGGTCGTTGATTTTTTCTCGACACCTGAATTTCTCGCATGCCATTTGGGGTCGCGGCTTGGGGATGTTCAAAATGGTATTCGGCTCGATGGTGGATGGTTTTCTGAAAATCACCGGAAAAAAGCCGTCCCGACATTTCGGCCGCTATTTGGCCAGCTTCGAGGATTAACTACTGCCGCCGGGCGATAAAAAACAAGAAACCACATCCAAGTCAACCTTGCCCGAAGCCCGGCGGATGATCGGAGTTCCCTCTGATTACTTTCCCCGACCACGCTTCTTCAAGGGATTAATTGACAAATCCGCGCGGTAATTGTAGATTTCACTCCTCTTGGCGATGGGTCGAAAAATGATTCCCTAACCCGAGGCACGATGTTCGCCATTCCTTCATTTTTTTTCACCCTGGCTGTCCTCTTTTGGCGATCTCTTGCGCAAGGCGCGAGAAAAAAAAACAAACCGCGGATGGCCTTGTTTTTTCGCCGTCTCGCCGCCGTCAACCTGATCTTGTTGGTTTTTATTTGCGCCTATTGGGACCGACCGTTCTGGGTTGGTTTTCTTATCGATAATCCCTGGCTTTGGGCCGCTTCATTTATTCCGGCGGGTTGCTGGGCCGCTGTCCGGCATCGTCGATCGCCGAATTGGCGAAAGACCCTACTGCACTTTTTTCTTGTCTACAATTTACTGCTACCGCTATTTCTTCAACTCTGGTTTGTACTGTTTTACACCGTCCGAGACGACGATTCATGGCGGGTCGAGGCTGATTCCCGGATCAAAGTCCTGTTTTCACAGAAGCGCGCCGAAGAATTGCGTCCGTGGATGAGCCCCAGCGACAAAAACCGGGATCCGCGACGTTCGGTCAGCGATCCGCGGATCTTTTTCCCCTCGGCGGATCCCGAACTCATTTATTTGGGCAATGGACAGGAAGATCCGCCGACTTCGGTCCGGGGGCGACAAGCTTTACTATTGGTGGAACGGCGGACCGGCCGCCTGCGCCAGGCTCTTTTTGGCCAGACGATCATTCAAGGCACCTGCTTACCGAATAAAAAATGTTATCTGACTAGTTCCTCGAACAACACGTTTTTTGTTTGGGACGAGACACGGCTCGCTTTCGAGCGGACGCTGAAGTTTCCCGCGCCCTATCGTCCGCGCTGGGTGTTTCCCGACGCGACCGGCGACACGCTTTACCTGGGATTCGACGGCAAGCCCCGGATCGAACGATTGGATGCCGTCACCCTCAATGGCTTGACCGAAAGGACCATCGATCAAAGCCGAGCCGGTGGCTTGGCTTATCTTTTACGCGATCCAACCAGCGGTGAACTTTACGCGCTAACCGAGGAAGTGATTCTTAACGACCGTCCGATTACCCGCCTGACCGCCGATTTACAGGCCGTCGCCTCCTTTCGCCTGCCCTGGCTTCGGCTTTTGTGCGGACAGGGCTATTTGATCAGCATGGTCATCGACAACGACCGCAAGGAACTGTATGCCACCGCGATTCTGGACGGCGCCGTCTACATTTTTGATTTGACCAGCGGCCGTTATGTTGGCCAGGTGCCGGTGGGCGTCGGCGTCCGCCAATTGGCCTACGATGCGGTCGGCCACCGCCTGTTCGCGTCGAATTACGTTGACGGCACCATTACCGTTCTGGATATGACGACTCGACAATCGACGGATCGCATTTTTATAGGAAAGCGCGCCCGCGAGATGTTCTACGACTCGACCAACGATCGCTTGTACGCCACCAGCGTCAATGGCTGGCTGGAAATCGATGTCTCGGCCGGTAAAAAACCGGGTGTTTGATCCCGTTCGGGCCATTCGAACCGCGACAGATTCGCGTACTACTAGTCGCGCCCACCACGAAAATCAGGAATTTCGCACAGTTCGAGAAAAGCAGTATTTGAAAAATTCAACGCAATCGGTCATAGTAGCCGAACAACCTTTGTAGTTAAGCGGGAGTAAACCATGAGCGAGATTATCTGGCGTCCATCAGGAGACTACCTTACCAAAAGCAACATTGCGCGCTTTATGAAAAAACACGGCATCGCCGATTACGACAATCTGATCCGGCGCAGCGTCGAGGATACCTCCTGGTTCTGGGACGCCGCGATGAAGGATCTCGGCATCGAATGGTACAAACCCTACGAAAAGGTGCAGGAAGGCGGCTTCCCCTGGGCCAAGTGGTTCGTCGGCGGCCAGACCAACGTCGTGCTCAATTGCCTCGACCGCCACGTCCGCGACGGCCGCGGCGACCACCCGGCGCTCATCGCCGAGGACGAAGCGGGCAATGTCGTCCGGCTGACCTACGCCGAACTCGATCGCGAGGTCTGCAAGACGGCCAACGCGCTCAAGGCCGCCGGCGTGGGCCGCGGCGACTTCGTGGGCATTTACATGCCGATGGTCTACCAGATCGTCGTCGCGTTTTTCGCCACGATGAAAATCGGCGCCATCGTGATCCCGGTTTTCTCCGGCTTCGGTCAAAAAGCCCTGTCCGACCGTCTCGGCGACGCCAAGGCCAAGGTGCTCTTCACCGCCGACGGCACCTTCCGCCGTGCCAAGCCCGCCGCAGTCAAGGCCGAGGCCGATCTCGCCGTGCGCGACGTGCCTTCGATCGTCAAGGTCGTTTACGTCGAACGCACCGGCCAGCCGGTCAACGTCGTGCCGGGCCGCGACGTGACCTGGAACGATTTCATCAAGGGCCAACCCGATACCTGCCCGACCGAGGTGATGGCAGCCGAGGATTACTGTCTCGTCATCTATACCTCCGGCACCACCGGCAAACCGAAGGGCACCGTGCACACCCATGCCGGCTGCCTGGCGCAGATGGGCAAGGAACTGGGTTACGCCTTCGACGTAAAGCCGGACGACAACTTCTTCTGGTTCACCGACATCGGCTGGATGATGGGCCCGTGGGAAATGATCGGCGTGCAGATCTTCGGCGGCACGTACCTGCTCTTCGACGGCGCGCCGGACTATCCGCAGCCCGACCGCCTGTGGGAACTGGTTGAAAAACACCGCCTGACGCACCTGGGCATCTCGCCCACCGCGATCCGGCTGCTCAAGGGCAGCGACGAATCGTGGGTGACCCGGCACGACCTCCGTACGCTCAAGTACCTGGGCTCGACCGGCGAACCGTGGGACCCCGAATCGTATACCTGGTTCTTCGAAAAAGTCGGGCAGAAGCGTTGCCCGATCATGAACATTTCGGGCGGGACGGAAATCGTCGGCTGCCACCTGATGCCGCTGCCGATCTCCGACCTGAAACCGTGCACTCTGCGCGGTCCGGGCCTGGGCATGGACGTGGACATCTTCGACGAAAACGGCCGGTCGATGCCGGTGGGCATCGGTCACCTGGTCTGCAAAAAGCCGGCGCCGTCGATGACCAAGGGGTTCCTCAACGATCCCGAACGCTACCTCAACACCTATTTCTCGGTGTTCGACAACATCTGGTTCCACGGCGACTGGGCCGAGCGCGACGCCGACGGCTTCTGGTTCCTGCGCGGCCGCTCCGACGACACCATCAAGGTCGCCGGCAAGCGCACCGGCCCGGCGGAAATCGAGGCGGCGGTGTTGCAGCATCCGGCGACGAAGGAAGCGGCGGCGATCGGCGTTCCCGACGAATTGAAGGGCGAAACGGTGGTCTGCTTCGTGTCCTTGCAGCCGGGCTTTACCGAAAGCGAGGCCGTGCGCAAGGAAATCAGCGATCAGGTCGTCAAGGATCTGGGCAAGACGCTGCGGCCCAAGGCGATCTACTTCGTCGACGATCTCCCGAAAACCCGCTCGGCGAAAATCTTACGCCGGGTGATCCGCGACAAGTTCCTCGGCAAGGACATGGGCGACATCGCCTCGTGCGCGAATCCGGTCGCCATCGAGGGGATCGGCAAGGCGCGGTAGGGGAAAGGCCGAAAGTAACCGGGTGATACCAACCATTTCCGCGTGGGTGGATTCTTCGCTTACCGGCTCAGAATGACCGGTTCGCGAGGTTGTCATCCTGAGCGTCGCGAAGGATCTCTTCTTCGCATTCAAAAAATTGGCGATACGTTCTAACCCAGCAGCCGCTGGTAAACCTGATATTCCTCATCGGTGAAACAGCAGAAGCGCACCTCCTCGATTTCCGCGTGCGTCGCGAGAAACTCGCGGACGGCGGCGACGGCGATGCGCGCCGCCTGCACCAACGGATAACCGTAGACGCCGGTGCTGATGCAGGGGAAGGCCACCGTGCGCGCGCCGACGGCGACCGCCGTTTCCAGGCTGCGCCGGTAGCAGGAAGTGAGCAAAGCCGGTTCGCCCTTGGTGCCGTTTACCAAGAAGGGGCCGACGGTGTGGATCACGAATCGGGCGGGCAATCGGTAACCCTTGGTCGCCTTGGCGTCGCCGGTGTCGCAACCGTTGAGGGTGCGGCATTCCGCCAGCAGTTCCGGGCCGGCCGCGCGGTGAATCGCGCCGTCCACCCCGCCGCCGCCGAGCAGCGAGCGATTGGCCGCGTTGACGATCGCGTCGACCGGCTGAAAGACCACGCCCTCGGGCACCGCCCGGATTCGTTCCGCCGCCATTACTTGGCCCCGCTTTCCACGCCGCCGAGCAAAGTCACGGCCAGCGTATCGTGTTTCCAGGCGTGAACGTCGGGCATCTTGGCAAACAGCCAGCCGGTCCAATCGGGCTTGCCGGTTTCGCGGATCACCACCTTGGCGGCCGGATTGTTCGGCTCGCCGCCCTCGCTGATGATGGCCTCGGAGGTCATCTTGAAGGCGGGCAGAAACGACACGACCTCGATCTCAACCGACGAACCCTCGATCTTCGTCTTGCCGCCGACCGGCAGCACCAATTCCTTGCCCGCGCCGCCTTTCGGGCCGACGCTCAGCTTGACCCGCGACCAACGCTTGGCCACGGCCTCGTCGACCTGAATCGGCCGGCCGGATTTAAACCCGGGCCCGCCCATCATGCCCTCGGGCATGGCCGGTTTTTCCTCGGAACCCGACTGGGCGCCTTGCGGCTGCATCAGGCGATCGAGTTCCAGGCAGCATTCGGCGGCCATGGCCCGGGCGTTTTCATCGCAGCAATCCTGCAGTTGCTTCAGATCGGCGGCCGGTCCAACCGGCGCGTTGGCCGGGCCCGAACCCATCAGCGCCGCCAGGTCGTCGGCCTTTTCGGCTTTCTGGCAGGCGGCGAAAAGCAAAACCGCAAAAATTAAAATCCAAAACCATTTTTTCATCGGGTGTTCTCCTGCTTGAACCGTTTTGAATCTAGCCGAAATCGCCAAGCAATCCAATGTGGCTGACGAACCGCCAAGGCACAAAATGGATGTCTTATTATCGGGACCGACGCCTATGCGCGCTTTTCCCGATTTCTCCTTCCCGATTCGGCCTCGACGAATCCACCTTCTTTCGGCTAGATTAAGTCGCTAACCAAACGGAGGAAACGAACGATGCCGAATTTGACCTTGCTGCTGATCGCCTCGCTGTCGCTGACTTTCTTGTTGGCGGCGACCGTCGAAGGCGCGGACTGGCCGAAAGAACCGGGCGAATACGCCGAATTCGATACCACGGAAGGCTCGATCATCATCAAATTGTACGATCAGGACGCGCCGCTCACGGTGCAGAACTTCGTCGATCTGGCGACCGGCAAAAAAACCGGCAAACCGTTCTACGACGGCCTGATCTTCCACCGCGTGATCCCCGACTTCATGATCCAAGGCGGCTGCCCGAAGGGCACCGGCACCGGCGGCCCCGGCTACACCATCAAGGACGAATTCAGCCCGAAACTCCGCCACGACGGCCCGGGCGTCCTGTCGATGGCCAACGCCGGCCCGAACACGGGCGGCAGCCAGTTTTTCATCACCATTAAGGCGACGCCCTGGCTCGACGGCCGGCACGCGGTGTTCGGCAAAGTGGTGAAGGGCATGGACGTGGTGAACAAGATCGTCTCGGTGCCCCGCGACGGCCGCGACAAGCCGCTGAAGCCGGTCACGATTAAAAAGGTGACCATTCAACGGGTCGAGGCGGGCAAATAGCGCGCCGCGAGAAACGAATAAAACAAAAGGCCCCGGGCTTTCGCCCGGAGCCTTTTTTCGTGGCGGAGAGAGAGGGATTCGAACCCTCGGAGCGCTTTTGACGCTCACACACTTAGCAGGCGTGCACCTTCGGCCACTCGGTCATCTCTCCGAACTTCTTCGATTTTCAGCGGAGGGAGAGGGATTCGAACCCCCGGAACGTTGCCGCTCAACGGTTTTCAAGACCGCCGCCTTCGACCACTCGGCCATCCCTCCGTGGGTGAGCGCCGAGGCTCCTCACGGCCGTTCTCTCCCTCGGCCGGCGCTTGGCCATTCAGACGGCACCGAAAAGCCGCCCGTCGAAAGGCCTATCGTATAGCATCCCGATTCCGCTAAGTCAACTCATGTTCCTGCGGGGCCACATCAATCACAACACATTGATTATAGGGCTTTTTTCGCTCTTGACAGTCTATGGGCGGCCACTTAAGCTGGCAGCGCGAATGTGGAAAGGAAGACCGAACGCTGGAACACTCAACTGCATCTTCGCCACGCAACAAGGAGATTATCATGTCGGTCAAAAAAGTGCTGATCGCCGGGGCCGGCGGACGCGATTTTCATAACTTCAACACCTGTTACCGGGACAATCCGGACGTGCAGGTCATCGCCTTCACCGCGACCCAAATTCCCCACATCGACGGACGGCTGTATCCCGCTTCGCTGGCCGGCAAGCTTTATCCCGACGGTATCCCGATCGTTCCCGAGAGCGAATTGCTCGGGTTGATCCGCAAGCACAAGATCGACGAGGTCGTCTTCTCCTATTCCGACGTCAGCCATCAATACGTGATGGAGCTGGCGGCCAAAGTCACCGCCGCAGGCGCCAGTTTCACGTTGCTGGGAACGCGCTTCTCGATGATCAAGGCCAAGGTGCCGATCGTTTCGATCTGCGCGGTGCGCACCGGCAGCGGCAAGAGCCAGACGACGCGCCGGGTGATCAAGCTCCTGCAAGCCGCCGGCAAGCGCGTCGTGGCGATCCGCCACCCGATGCCCTACGGCACCCTGGCGAAACAGAAGGTGCAACGGTTCGCCGAACTGGCCGACCTGGACAAGCACGAATGCACCATCGAGGAACGCGAGGAGTACGAGCCGCACATCGTCAGCGGCATCGTGGTTTACGCCGGTGTCGATTACGGCGCGATTCTGCGCAAGGCCCAACAGGAAGCCGACGTCATCGTCTGGGATGGCGGCAACAACGACTACTCGTTCTACCAGCCGGACCTGGAAATCGTGGTGGCCGATCCGCACCGCGCCGGGCACGAATCCACCTATTATCCGGGCCTGACCAACGTGCTGCGCGCCGACGCGGTCGTCATCAACAAGGTCGAAACCGCCGATCCCAACGACGTGGCCGCCGTGCGCGAGAACGTCCGCCACTTCAATCCGGGCGCCACGATCATCGAGGCGGCGAGCCCGCTGTTCGTGGAAAACCCCGAAGCCATCGCCGGCAAACGCGTGCTGTGCATCGAGGACGGCCCGACCGTCACCCACGGCGAGATGACCTACGGCGTGGCCGTGATCGCCGCCGAGCGCTTCGGCGCCGCGGAACTGGTCGATCCGACTCCCTGCCTCGCCGGCGAATACGACGCGCTGTTCGACAAGTACCCACACCTGACCTGCCTCCTGCCAGCCATCGGCTACGGCGAGCAGCAGATCGCCGACCTGCAGGCCACGGTGGACACCATCGATTGCGACACTGTAATCATCGGCACCCCGATCGACCTGCGGCGGCTGATCGATTTCGGCGACCGGCCGACCGTGCGGGTGAACTACGAGCTGCAGGAAATCGGCAAACCCGATCTCGCCGACGTGCTGCGGGCGAAGGGCCTGATCTGATGCGGCGGGCGGCCATCGTCCTGCTGCTGTTCTGCCTGGCGCTGGCCGGAACCGCGGCGGCGACCACCCTGCGGCAGTTGACGCTGGCCGAACTCAAAGCCAGGGCGGCGCGCATCGCCGAACTCGAAGTCGTTTCCACGATCAACGAAGAAGGCGGCGACATGCCGTTCACGCTGGCCGTCTGCCGAGTGCGCCGCAATCTGCGCGGCCCGGCCGGCGACAGCGTCGTGCTGCGCGTTCCCGGCGGCAAGCGCGGCGACCTGACCGCCCTGGTGCCGGGCGCGCCGCTGCCCGAGGTCGGCGATGTTTTCGTCGCCTTCCTGGAAGCCGACCCGGCGGCCTACCGCGGTCGTCCGGTGTGGCGCCCCGTCGCCCTTGGCCAGGGGATGTTCGCCCTGGTGGAACGCGGCGGCGCGACCTGGGCGATCCAGGTGCTCGATCGCGCGCCGGAGCGGTTCCGCGCTTGCGGCGACGCGGCCGCCGACTGCTTGCGCCGGTTGAATGTATTGGGACTACCCCTTGCCGAATTGGACCAACCGGCGGGCGAGTAATGGAGGCGGCGATGCGGCGAGCGATTTTCGGGGCGGTGCTGTTACTCGGCGGTTTGCTGCTCGCGGTCCCGGCGAGCGCCTTCCAATACGCCGACTGCAACGGCCATCCCTGCGCCTGGCAGTCGATGCCGCCCGCTTACGAGATCCAGGAACCGCTGGGCGTCGACATCGAGGACGAGGCGGCCGTCGAGGAAATCCAGGCTTCCTTCAACCGCTGGGATTTCAACCACCAAACCTTCTGCGCGCCGCTGGCGTTCGATTACCAGGGCCGCACCGCCACGAAAAAACCGACGGCGCAGGACTATCACAACGTCGTTTCGTTCCGCACCAGCAATTGGCTGGTCAGCGCCGACGCTTTGGCGATCACGCTCCTGTATTCCGACGCGAGCGGCCGGCTGCGCGAGGCCGACATCGTTTTCAACGCGGTGAATTACCGGTGGACGGCCGGCGAGTCCGACACCGACCATAATCTGTATTCCATTCGCGCCACCCTGACCCACGAAGCGGGGCATTTCTGGGGCCTGGATCATTCCAGCGACAAGTTCGCCACGATGAACGCCTACTACAAACCCAACATCGTGGTCGAGGATCTGGACGAGGACGACATCCGCGCCGCCGCCGAGCGTTACTGCGACTCGCCGCTGCCGGCGGACGACGCCGACGAACAGAACGACTCGTTTTCCTACTTCGCCGATCTGGGCGACCGCACCGAGGTGACCGACCGACGCCTGTATGACGACGACTGGTACCGGCTGGACTTGAAACAGGGCAAGCGGCTGAAGTTGATCGTCACCGACGAATCGCCCGACCGGTACAAGCGGCTGGAACTATACGACCTGCAAAACAACCTCGTCGACGAGCAGGACTGCATCGGTGATTGCGCCCAGGCGCTGGGCGAAGCCGGCGAAGCCCGACGCGTCGCGCTGCGCATCACCGGCGGGTTCGATCATCACACCATCGAAACCGCGCGCTACGACGTCCGCTTCGCGCAAGTCGAACCCGGCGACGAGGGCAACCTGACCGACGACGATTCGGCCGACACCGCGGTCGACGCCCAAGGCGGCAACGGCCGCGGGTGCGGGTGCGAGGTGGGCGCGGGCCGGTCGGAAGCCGATTGGGGCTTCGCGGCGACGGCGCTGTTGTTGGGCGTGGCGCTGCTCCGCCGCCGTCCCGTTCGTTAAAGGAGACCGTTAATGGATCTGTATCGCAGCGATCGTCAGACCGTGCTGGTGGCCCTGGGCGGCAACGCCCTGATCCGCGCCGGCGACGTCCCCGACATCGAAACCCAGGAAAAAAACGCCGAGGACATCGTCAGCAAGCTGATGGTGCTGGTCGAGCGCGACTTCAACCTGGTGGTGACGCACGGCAACGGCCCGCAGGTCGGCAACTCGCTGCTGCGCAACGAACTGGCCGCGACGCGGCTGCCGCGGATGCCGCTGGACCTGCTGGTCGCCGAAACCGGCGGCTCGATGGGCTACCTGCTGCAACAGGCCTTTCTGAATAAAATCCGCCAGACCGAATGCCGGCGCTACGTGGTGACCGTCATCACCCAGGTCATCGTCAGCCCGAACGATCCCGCCTTCCTGCGGCCGAGCAAGCCGATCGGCATGCATTATCCGCAGGAAGAAGCGGAAAAGCTGATGAAGGAATTCAACTGGCAGATGATCGAGGACGGCAAGTCCGGCTGGCGGCGCGTCGTGCCCAGCCCGAAACCGCTCAAGATCGTTCAGCGCCACATGATCCGGCACTCGGTCAACGAGGGCAACATCGTCATCGCGGCGGGCGGCGGCGGCATTCCGATCATGGTCAATAAGGAAGGCAGCTACGAGGGCATCGAGGCGGTGATCGACAAGGACCTCTCCAGCTCGATGCTCGCCTCGGAGATCAAATCCGACACGCTGATCATCCTGATGCAGGAGCCGAAAATCTACGTCGATTTCAACACGCCCAAGCAGCGCGCCCTCGAACGCGTCGGCGTTTCCGAAATCACCGATTACCTCGCCGAGGGCCACTTCCCGGCGGCCAACATCGGGCCCAAGGTCGACGCGGCCATCCAGTTCGTGCAGCGCGGCGGCCGGCGGGCGATCATCACCAGCCCCGATCGGCTGGCGCCCGCGCTCGACGGCCTGGACGGCACGACGATCGTTCCGTGACGGCGGATCGCGATCGGGCGTCAACTGAGACCCATTAACAAGTTACTCTCGCGCCTGTTCGCCGGGATTTGCCGCTGTAAAAAGCCGCATGATAAGGTACACTACCAAGTCGGTTTTCAAACAATAGGTTGAACCGCGGTGAAAAAAGGTTTTTTCCTGCTTCCCCTTTTGGGACTGGCGACCGGTTTGATTCTCAACGCCTTCGCCAAGGCGTTGGAATTCATGATGATCGCCAATTTCCTGCAGGTCCTGATCCTCAGCCTGGCGTTCTTTTTTCTCGCCCTGGGATTGCTGCGCGATGAAGCGAAACGGCGTCGCACGGCCGGCCTGATCGGCGTGGCGGCGGTCGCGGTCGCGGTCTTCGCGGCCAGCCAGTTCAACCGCGATTTCGCTACCATCGCCCTGGCCAGCGCGATCTATTATCCCGTGCCGCTGCCGCGCTCGGGCTTCTTCAACCAGTTGTCGCTGGTCGTCTTTTTATTCGGCGTGCCTTGGCTGATGCGATCGGCGGGCCGGGCCTTCGCCGACCGGCTCGAACAAGCCGATCCGGCGCAGCCGCTGCACCTCGGTTTGTTCCTTGCCGGCTTCGCCGCCGGTTTCACCCTGGTGTACACCGTCGGCTTCTTCGGCCCCTTCGGCTGGCTGTTGACCGGCCTGGCATTGCTGTTGTTGGTGGCCGTGCCCTGGCCGGTCGCCGTCGCCGCCCTCGCGGCGCTCGGCGCGGTGCTCGGCGCCTACCAACTTTATCCCCAGCACAGCTTTTTCGCCTTCGGCATCACCGAATACCGCTACCTCGGCAAGGATTTCGGCCGCGACATCAAGCTGGACTTCATCGAATACGGCCAACCGCCCTGCCTGGGCGTGGTGATCGACAACGTCATGATGACCTGCGAATGCGTCGAGCCTTCGTGGATCCCCAAGGAATGGGATTTCATCGTCCGGGCGATTCTCTACCCCGAGCGCTTCGTGCCGCAGCGCGATCCGCGCGATCCGCTGCCCGCGGTTCCCGACTGGTGGAAAGAGAATTTGCGCGTGCTTTCGCTGGGCCACAGCGGCACCGGCCCGACCAAATCGCTGGAAATCTACAGCGGGCCGAATCAAAACCGCGTGGTGCAATTCGACCCGGCCCTCGCGCGCGGCCTGTCGCAAACCTACCGCTCCTACACCGACCATTCGCAGTATTCGAAGGAATCGATCAACGAACTGGCGAGCGGCGATTTTCGTACCGAGCTGCGGCAGGCGGCGCTCGCCGGCGGCGGCTACGATTGGGTGTTTTACAGCGGCATCGGCACCAAGACCTACCAACTGCCGCGCAGCTATCTCTACACCGAACACTATCTGCTGACGAAGGAAGGCGCGGCGTTGCTCTTCGATCGGGTGCTGAAGCCGGACGGCGTCTTCTTCCTCGATTGGGGCTCCTCGGACACTCAGGAATCGCGGTATTTCGTCGCCTCCTTCCCGAAAACCGTGACGATCGCCGCGTTCTGGACGACGGAATCCGAATACCCGTTCTCCGGCAATCCGCTGCTGTATGTGGTGGCCTCGAAGGATGCCGCCAAGATCGCCGCCGTCAAAGAACGGATGAAACAGCTCAGCGGCATTTATGAGGTGGATTTCAGCGAAAACCTGCCCTTCTATCGAACCACCGACAACCGGCCCTTCCTTCAGCCCGACCTGCACTGGGTGTTCACCCTGTGCCATCTTTTGCTGTTGCCGCTGGTCTATTTCTGCGTCCGGCTATTCCGGCGCCGGCTGGCGCTGACCGCGGGCCCCGCCGCCTGGAAAGCCGGGTGGTTATTCGTGCTGATCGGACTGGCTGCCGGCATGGGCGAGACAATCTTCGCCTCGTTCAATCCCTTCGTCCGCGGCCCGTTCGGCCTGACTTCGTGGTCGGTTCAACACCTGGCTTTTCTGCTGGCGACGGCGATCGGTTTTCTGGCCGTGGCGGCGATCCGCTCGCCGCGCCGCTTGCCGACGCGCCTCGCCCCCGTCTTGATCGTCGCCGCCCTGGCGTTGCTGTTTGTCCTGTCTGAACGGAATGCGGTTTTTCTGACCGCGCCGCTCGCCGGCCTCGGTTTCGGTTTCCTGCTGGCGGGTCAAATCCGGTCGTACCAGGGCGATGAGCTGATCTACGCCATCGCCTGCTATTGTCTCGGTCTGGCGCTGGCCCTGTGGTTTCTGGAAATCCCGTTCTACTTCGGCGGCTACCGGGTCGTCGCGGGGCTGACCGGCGCCCTGGCGCTGGCCGTGGGTTGGTGGGGGCGGCGGCTGAACACCTGGGTGAAACCGGCATGAAAAAGATCAACCTCTCGCTGACGCTGGCGATCCTTTCCGGGTACTGGGTGCTGGTCACCGAAACCTGGTCGCCGCTGTACCGGTGCAACCTCTTGTTTCACCCGCTGATCGGCGTCGCGGTGACCCTCTTCTTTTTCATCTTCCTGTGGCGCGATCGATCGCAGCAACCCGACGAACATCCCTGGCTGGGCACCGTGCTGCCCGCCGTCGTTTTGTCGGCGGTGCTGGGCGCGTTGCGCACGGCCTATCCGAACCACCTCGCCGACCTGCTGCTGCTTCTCCTCTATCCCCTGTGGGCGATCCGCGATCTTCGTTCCCGGCCGGAACGGTTCGTCCGCCGCTGCGCCCTCTTCTTCTTCGTCGCGGTCGCGGTCACCGGCCTGATTTTCGGCGGCGCCCTCGGCGGCCGGGCGGTGAAAAATTACCTGTTGCTGCACCGCGTCGCCGCCGATGCCTTCGTCGTTTTCGCCTTGCTGGCCGTCGCTTTTTCCTGGCGGCGGCAGTGGCGCGCGGGCGCGAAATTCCGGGAACTGGCCGGCGCCGTTTTCGGGCCGCGGCGGTGGGTGCCCGTGCTGCTCGCGGCGGCCGTGATCGCCGTGACGATTTACGAGGCCGCGCAAGGCCGCGCCGACCCGACCTATCGCTTTCACCTGTCGACCTTCACCGTCGAGCGCCGCGGGCCGCACGAACAGGACGTGCTGCCGGCCGGTTTCAACGAGCCGCGCCTGGCCAGCAAAACGCAAAGCTGCGGCGGCACGCCGGGCTGCCACGATTCGCTGATCGAGGACATGAAAATCTCGACGCACGGGCGCTCGATGCTCACCCCCTACATGCAGAAAAACATGGAGCTGCTGGCGGACGAGATCGGCGAGCAGAACATGATCACCTGCGGCGGCTGCCATTACCCGCGGATGATGTTCGAGCGCGACGTGTCGCTGCGGCAGTCCTACACCGAACAGAACTACTCGTGCACTTTCTGTCACCAGATCTCCGGGGCGCATCTGCTGCCGGACCGCCGCAAGTCGGAAATCTCGGTGCGCCTGCGGCTCAATCACCTGCGGATGTTCGATCACGGCGGGCGGGACGCGATCACCCCCTTCGACCGGCTGCTGGTCAACCTCAATCCCTTCGGGCACCGCCGGGTCTTCACCCGCGACCTGTACTTCACCAACGAATATTGCCAGGCCTGCCACCGGCTGCAGATCCGCGAGACGGTCGCCACGCCGCTCACCGCGCCGCTGTGCATCGACTGCCACATGCAGCCGCGCGAACTGCTCGGGTTGCCGGGCAAGGAACGCAACCACGTTTTCCCCGGCACCAACACCGCCAACCCGCATGCGTTAGGCGATCAGGCGACGGTTGAAATGATCCAAAAGTACAGCCTCGGCGACCTGCCGCTGCCGATCAAAGGCTGGGGCAGCTTCTGGGAGCCGCGCAACGCCAAGGGCAAACGGCAGATCTGGGTCCACCAGAAATTCCTGCCGCTGACCGAACCGACGCCGGGCGGCGACTTCACCTTGCGGGTCATCACGATTAACGCCAGCATCGACCACGTTTTTCCGGGCGGGCCGCTCGACCTCATCGACTGCTGGCAGCGCGTCGTCGTGAAAGATCAGGACGGCCGGGAAATCTTCCGGGTCGGCGATCTGGCCGCGGACAACCAGCTCGATCCGGCCGCGCACAAGCTCGGCGGTTACATGATGGGCGAGGACGGGCGGTTGGTCGAACGCAACCGCGTCTGGCAGATCAAGGAAAAGGTCGTGACGCGCGGCCTGCCCTTCCGCGTCAGCACCAACGACGACTACACCTTCCGGCTTCCCGAAAACACGCGGGCGATCCAGGTCGAATCGCAATGGCTTTTCCGCAAACTGAACCAGGATTTCGTCGACTGGGCCTACGACCGCTCCGGCTTCACCACGCCGGTGGTCGTTATGGCCGAGACCGCCGCGACCATCCCCTTCTAGCCGTCATCGACGGCGATCATTCCAGCCGGCATTCGGCGGTTTCGGCGAGGGTTCGCCGCACCCATTCGGCTTGACGCGGATCTTCCAGCAGGGCGAGCGCTTCGCGAAACGAACGGCAGGCCAGGTCGCGACGGTTTTGCTCGACTTGCAGCCGCCCCAACTCGACCAGCAGGCTGGCCCTGGCCTCGCCGCGAAGCCGCGCGATGCGCCCGGCGAGAAAATCCTCCGCCCAGGCCGCTCCCTTCACCGGTCGCGCCGCCGCCAGCATCCGGCCGGCGACGTCCGCCAGTTGGCCGTCGTCATACCGGCCTTGTTCGGCGCGTTCGAGCTGCCGCTCGGCCTCGTCGAATTGTCTTAACAAAACCAGATTCCGCGCCAGGCCCAGGCGCACGAGCGCTTCTTGAGTGCCGCCGGCGGCCGTCCGTTCCAGCACCCGGCGCAACAAGGCCACGGCTTCGGCCACGCGATCCGTATTCGCCAGCGCTTCGGCTTCGGCCAGATCGATGCCCGTGACCTCATCCGGCAACGTGATCGCCCGCAGCGGATCGAGCGTCGCGAACACCGCCGGCCAATCCCGTTTCGCCTGGTAAAAATAGACCTGTTCCAAAAGCAGGGAATAGCGAACCACCCGTTCGGCGGTATGGGTTTCGAGCAAGGGCGTGAGAAACCCCTCGAAAGTGCCGGCAGGCACGGCGCCGGCGGCCTCGGCCGTGGCGACGCCGTGCAACGCCCAGAGCTGCGAGCCGATCGTGCCGTGCCGCAAAACGGTCTCCCATTCGGCCAGCGCGGCGGCGGGTTGCCCGGCCTGGTAAAAATCCTCGGCCAGATGAACCCGCGCGTTGTCGTCGCGCGGCGCGGCCAACAAAAACAGTCGATGCAGGGCGGCGGTTTTGGCCGGATCGCCGGTCAGCAACCCTTGCTGGCCTTCGCTGACCATCCGCCGCACGGTCGCGCGATCCAGGCCGGGAAACGGCATCGGCCGCAGGATCCCGCCCAGATGATGACCGGACGGCTCGCCCAGCGCGGCGACCGTCGCCAGACCGGTTTGGACACCCACGAACAACAGGGTAACGGCTGCGACGAAAGACGAGGCAAGCCGCAGCCGGCGCGATTCGTCCGTCGTTCCGGCGATGCAAGCGGCCCACGCGGGCAACGCCAGGTAGGGTCCCAGCAGATACCAGCCGCGCTTGGTGTCCACCGCGGTAAAGGCCAGCAAAGGAACCAAAAAGAACGCGGCGAAGGCTGCGTCGGCGCGACGGAGTCGGCGATGCATCCCCCGCTCGATCAGGAAGGCTGTTAAAAAGACGAGCAGCAGGCCGCCGCGCAAATCCGTCGCCAGTTCGCGAAAATAAAAAAACGCGCCGAACAGCGGCTCGCCGGTCGTGTTGCGGAAGTCCGTCAGAAATTCCGCCGCCAACCCCTCGCGATGCCAGTAAGCCCATGCGCCCGCCGATAGGCAGACCGCCGACCACATCAAGGCTCGCCGCCAGCGAACCGCCGGTTCGCCCGTGAAGCACCAAACGGCGCCGGCCGGCGCGACCGCTAAAAGCAGCACGAGCTTGGTTTGCGCCAGCGTGGCCGATATCAGCACCACCGCGAACCAGGCGACCCAGTGGATTTTTCGCTCGGCCAGTAAAAAGAAAAACAACAGGGTCGCCGCGGCGGCGGTCACCGCGATTTCCAGGTTGAACGACTGGCCCGCCTTCCAGGCCACCGGCGTCGCCAGAAACGCGGCCAGCGGCAGAGTCGCCGCGAGGCGCCCCGGCGCGGCGAGCCAGCCCGCGCCGGCGAGCGCGGCGCACGCCAGCAACCAGAAAAACAGCAGCGGCGCGGCCAGGCTCCAGTAAGCGCCGCCGGCCCATAACCACGAAATCGCGCCGACGAAATAGGGCAACGGCAGATAGCGCGCCGGGTGCGCGGCGAACAATGACCACAGACGGGCCGGATGCGCGGCCAGATTCCGCGCCACCTCGGCGGTGAAATGATAATGCAGGTTGGAGTCGTACCCGACGGGAATCAGGTTGCGCCAATGCCACGTCGCCAGCACCGCGGTCGAGCCCAGACCCAACGCCAACAGAAGCAGCACCGTCAACCGACGGATCGCTTTGCCGGTCGGCGCTTCTCGCTCGGCCATCTTCGCCCGCTCCCGCGCGCCGGGACGCCTATTTTTCCGGCGTCGCCGCGCCCGCCTTGCCCTTGAGCACGACGACCGCGATCACGCCGACCAACGCCAACAACGCGATCACCGACAGCGCGCTCGCCACCGCGTCGGACACCGGCACCGCCGGCAGTTCGATTTTCAAAAAGATGAAGAACGCGATGATGATGCCCATCAGCGATTCGCCGGCGATCAGGCCCGAGCCGAAGAGGACGCCGCGGTGCTCGGCTTCCTTTTCGCGCTCCCGGCCGACGATTTTGGCGATCGCCGCCGCCGCGACACCGCCCAGTAGAATCGGCCACGACAGCGACCACGGCAGGTAAATGCCGACCGCGACCGGCATCACGTAGGTGCGGAACGAGCTGTTGCGGCGTTTGAGGATCTCGTCGCAAACAACCAGCGCCAGGCCGACGACGACGCCGAGGCCGACCATGCCCCAGGGCATCGTGTTGTCCGCGCCGAACATCGCCTTGGTGATGCTGGCGAACAGGTTGGCTTGCGGCGCCTTCAGAAAGTCGACGCCTTCCTTCACCCGGATGCCGATGCCGTAGCTGGCGTGCAGCACCGTGAGGATCGGCGCGATGATGAACGACGCCACCACCGAGCCGATGATCATGCCCCACTGCTGCGACGCGGGGGTCGCGCCGACCAGGTGGCCGGTCTTGAGGTCCTGGCTGACGTCGCCGGCCGTGCAGGCGGCGCAGCAGACCACGCCGGCCACGCCCAGCACCGCGAGGATGCCGGCGTCGCCGCGCATGCCGAACACCAAGAGCAACGCCGAGGCGAAGAGCAGCGTGCTGATCGTCATGCCCGACACCGGGTTGTTGGAGCTGCCGACCAGTCCGACGATGTAGCTCGACACCGCCACGAAGAAGAACGAGGCGATGATCATCGCCACGCCCGCCACCGAGCCGATCGACAGGCTGCCGGTCAGGAAAATGTACAGCACGAAAATCAAGACGCTGATGGCGATCAGCAAGGGCAGAATCACGCCGAGGTGGACGTCCCGGTCGGTGCGCAACCGGGCCGGGGCCTGCCCCTTGGCGCTCTGGTAGCCGGCGACGGCCCCTTGAATGCCCTTCACGATACCCTGGCGGACGCTGACGATCGACGAGAGGCCGGCGACGATCATCGCGCCGACGCCGATGAAGCGGATCTGCGTGCTCCAGGTGCCGTACATCGTATCGAGCACGCTGTCGGGCCCCGCCGGATAGCCGTTGAACAGGTAGAAGCCCGGAATCATTATCAGCCAGCCCAACGCGCCGCCGAGAAAGATCAACAGCGACACGTTGAAGCCGATGATGTAGCCCACCGCGACCAGCGCCGGCGAGATGTCGCCGCCGAAGTACACCGCGCTACGGCCCGCCCGGAACGCGCCCTCGACCGTGCCCTTGAGCAGCCGCACGCCGGCGATGAAGAACTTGAACACCATGCCCAGACCGATCGCCGAGACGACGTACCACACGCCGCTGCCGCCGCGCTCGCCGACCTCGAGCACCTCGGCGCAGGCCACGCCCTCGGGGAACTTCAGCTCCTTTTCCTCGACGATCAGCGCCCGACGCAGCGGGATCATGAACAGCACGCCCAGCACGCCGCCGAGCACCGCGATCAGCGTCGTCTCCCAATACTTGAACTCGGACCAGACCCCTGTGATGACCAGCGCCGGCACGGTGAAGATGATGCCCGCCGCGACGCTCTGCCCGGCGGAAGCGATCGTCTGCACCAGGTTGTTTTCGAGGATGGTGCCGCGCCGCAAAATGCCGCGCAGGATGCCCATCGAAATCACCGCCGCCGGAATCGACGCCGAAACCGTCATCCCGGCGTACAAGCCGAGGTAGGTGTTGGCCGCCGCCATCAGCAGCGCCAGGACCACGCCCAGGGCGACGGCCTTGGGGGTGAATTCGGGCAATGTTTTTTCCGCGGGAACGTAGGGGACGAACGGTTTGTCGGCCATGGACACCTCCGGACGAACGACCGAAAAGTAGCGGTGCGAATGTCGTTGTTATAGCACAACGCCGCGTTGCGGGCAGCCGGCGGCGCGGCGCAAAAAAGCGAACGGGGTTTATTCGGCCGGCGGCGGGGCGGCGACGGGACGCGGTTTGATTTCGCGGATGAAGCGCAGGACGGCTTCGCCGGCGATGTCGCCGGAGACATTGAGGTGGTCGAACAGGGTTTTATGCGTTCGGCCCTTGATGTCCAATACCTCGACGGGGTCGCCGGCGCGGCGCAGCGCTTCAACCAGCGCCTCGTTTTGTTCCCGCCGCACCAGGTGGTCGCCCCGGCCGCGCAGAAGCAAAAACGGCGGCATACCAGGCCGGGCGAAGACGACCGGCGAGATCGCGGCGCGGCGCGCGGGGTCCGTGCCGAACGTCTCATCGGCGATCTTCCGGTTGATGCGCGTCAGGCGGTTCGGATCGTCGCGCAGATCGAACATGCCGGCCAGGGCGATGACGCCGGCGGGCACCGACGCCGGAACGCCCAGTTCGTCGAGGTAGCGCCGGTCGGCGGTGACCAGCGCCGCCAGGTGGCCGCCCGCGCTGTGGCCCACCAGCACAATCCGCTCCGGATCGCCGCCGTATTCGTCGATGTGGCGAAACACCCAGTCGATGCCGTGCGCCACGTCCCACGGCTGTTCGGTCGGCGGCACGGCCGGCACGAGCCGATAGTCCAGCGGCACCGCCAGAACCCCGCGCGCGGCCAGCCACTCGGCATTTTGCACCAGCGGCGCTTCCTGGCGATAACCGCTGGTCCAGCCGCCGCCGTGCAGCAAAATCGCCACCGGCGCCCGCACTTGTCCCTCCGGCGCCAAAACGGCCAGCGAATTTTTTTCGAGATCGGCGCCCGCGCCGAGAAAATAGACGAGATTGTCGTGGCGCACGATTTGAAAGGTCGCCGGCGTGGCCGCGCCGGTTTGATCCAAACCGCCGTACCACCAATAGGCATAGCCGCCGGCCATCGCCGCGAGGAACAAAAGAACCGCGAGGAAAAGCAGTCGAGTTTTCACACCGGTCTCCCGGTCATCCTCAAAAACATATCGCCGAAAACCCGATTGCCTGCGAAGAATAGCAGAGAAAAGGAACCAATAACAATCCGGAGAACTGCGCGGGAATTCACCCGGCGCCCGAACGGCCGGCGCGGCGCGGGACGATGCCTATTCGGTCGTCGCGGGAAGCGGTTCGCCGCGCGGTTTGATCTCGCGGATGAACTTCAGAGACGCCTCGGCCGTCGCGTCGCCGGGTTCGGTCATCTCGTGAAAAAGCGTGACATGCCCCCGCCCGTTGACGAGCCTGACCTCCACGGAACCGCCCGCCGCGCGGACGGCCGCCGCCATTTCCTCGGCCTGATAAGCCGGCACCAGGTGATCGCCCTTGCCCCGCATAATCAGAAACGGCGGGACGCCGGGTTTGACGAACAGCACCGGCGACAATTTGGCGCGGCGCTCGGGATCGGTGCCGAACACGAACAGGACCAGGCGTCGGGCGACCGAACTCGCCGGTTCGGGACCGTCGCGCAGATCGAACGCATTGGACAAGGCGATGACGCCGGCCGGTACGCCGGTCGGCGCCCCCAGTTCATCGAGGTAGCTCCGGTCGCAAGTGACCACCGATGCCAAATGGCCGCCGGCGCTGTGGCCGAGCAACACGATCCGCGCCGGATCGCCGCCGTACTCGTCGACATGCCGGTAGATCCAGTTGATGCCGTGCGCCACGTCCCACGGCTGTTCGGTGGGCGGCACGTTGGGCACCAGCCGGTATCCCAGCGTGACGGCCAGCACGCCGCGTTGGGCCAACCACTCGGCGATGCCTTCGATCGCCGTGATCCGGCGATGCCCGCCGGTCCAGGCGCCGCCGTGCAGCAGGATCGCCACCGGCGCGCGAACCTGATTTTCCGGGGCGAATATTTTCAGGCTGTTGCGCTCGGGATCGGCTCCCGCGCCGTTGAAATAAACCAGGTTGTCGTGGTGCACGACACGGCAGGTCGCCGGGGTGGCCGGCACCGTCTCGGCAAACCCGCCAACCCAATCATAAATAAAACCGGCGGTTCCCAGGAGCAGCACCAGCAGCACGATCAGGACGATGTATCGTTTTTTCAAAGCGGCCGCTCCGGGTGATCGGAATTTTCCGGCGGTTTGGCGGGATTATTCGGCGATTCGCCCGGTTTGGTTTCCTCGATGTCGATGATTTTGACCCAATTGGCCGGTCGCTTGACGTCCTGAACCTTCCGGTCGACGTCGCGGTAAACGCGGTAGGCCTGACCGGCCTTCCGCGCCGCGGCGGGCAGCCGGCCGGCGGCGAACAGCACCAGAATCAGAATGGCGATAATCAGGATTTCGCCGGCGCCCAAACCGAACATGCTTTCCTCCACGGGTCGGCCGGATCATAGCACGTTTGCCCATTGGCGACAGCCCGGCGAGCCGCTATCATGACCCGCCGTGAAACACTTTTTCGCCGTCTGCCTGTCCTTGCTTTGCTGGTTGACCGTCGCCGCCGCCCAGGAACCCGCGGTCTGGCGCGACGACGGCGACCCGCGCTCGCTGCTGCTGGCGCTGGACCGACAGGAAAAATATCTCAATCACCTCCCGCAGACCTCGCTCAAACTGGGCGAACGGCGGGTGACGAAGGCGCACGCGCTGGCCACGGTGCGCGAACTGCGCCGGCTGGTGCTCGCCAAATTCGGCCAACCGGATTTCGGCGCGGAACTGGCCCGGCGTTTTGAAATCGTCGTCGTCAGCCGTCAGGCGCTCTTCACCGCCTACCACTCACCCGTGCTGCGCGTCAGCGAACGGCGCACCGACGCCTACCCGGTGCCGATTCTGGGCCTGCCGCGCGATCTGACGACCAGCCAGGGCAAGGTCTACCGGCGCGTCGGCGAGCGGCTGGTTCCGGCGCCGACCCGGGCACAGATCATGGACGGCGCCTACGATGCGGCCCAACTGGCGGTCGCCTGGACGAACGATCCCGTCGACTACTATTACACGCAGATCCAAGGCGGCGCGGTGCTGGTCTATCCCGACGGCCGCCGCCGCTCGCTGCTGTTCGCCGGCCACAACGGCTACAATTACGTCTCCATGGAAGCGTCCGCGCTACGCGAGATACCCGAGGCCGAGCGCCCCGGCGGCTACCTGGGCCTGCGCGATTATTTCCGGCGCCGGCCGGCGGCCGCCGACCACTATTTCCGCCTCAATCCGCGCTTCATCTTCTTCCGCGTCGGCGACGAACCGCCGGCGGGCATGGCGCGCCTGCCCCTCACCCCGAAGCGGTCCATCGCCACCGACAAACGCTATTACAGCGCCGGGTTGATGGCACTGATTTCGTTTCCCGAACCGGCCCGCCAGCCCGACGGCACGCCCGAGCAGCGGCCGGTGCAGTATCTCGTCGCCGACGCCGACACCGGTGCGGCCATCACCGGTCCGGATCGCGTGGATTTCTACTTCGGCGAAGGTTCCGCCACCGAGTTGTTCGCCACGGGGTTGAAAAACCAGGGCACGCTGGCCTACGTGTTGCTCCGTCAGCAATAAATCCGCCCTTCGATTGACTCCGACCGGCCGGTATACCAAAATAATCGGTCAGGGAGGTTCGCATGAAAACTTCTCACGTCAAACTGTCGATTGCCTTGCTGTTGTGCCTCGCCTTTCTGTCGCCGCTGGCCGGTTGCAGCAACTCCGGCGACGAGGAAACGGCTTCGCGCCTTCCCGCCGACGACGATGACGACAACGGGTCCCTCTCGGACGATGACGACAACGACGACAATGACGACAACGACGACAACGACACCGTCGATGACGACGACGACAACGACACGTCCGACGATGACGACGACGACAACGACGACAACGACGACAACGATGACAACGACGACAACGACGACGACACGGCGCCGGTGCCGCCGGCGATGATCGTCGACGAGGACGCCAAGGGGTACACCGATCTGGCTCTCGACTCGCTGTTGCGGCCGCACGTCGCCTACTTCGCCAACAAGTTGAAACACGCTTTCTGGTCCGGCACCGCCTGGACGCTGGAGACCGTCGACAACTCCAGCCTGAAAACCGGCTATTACGCCGCCATCACCATGGATGAAACCGGCGAACAACCCGCCATCGCCTACCAGGACGGAACGGCGGAAACCTTGAAGTTCGCCGAAATCACCGCCAAGGGCTGGTCGCTGGCCACGGTGGACAGCGGCGCGGCGGTAGGCGAATGGTGCGATGTGGCGATCTGCGACGACGGCGCGGTGTACATCAGCTATCACGACGCCGACAACGGCGATTTGAAGGTCGCCTATCGCGCGACGGACACCTGGAGCATCGAGGTGGTCGAGGACGGCGAGGACACCGGGCTGTACACCTCGCTTGCCGTCGATGCGACGTGCGGGGTGTCGTTGAGTTATTACGATGCCGTCGCGGCCAGCCTCAAGGTGGCTTCGGGCGGTTTCGGCGATTGGAACATCGAAACGGTGGACGAGCCCCTGGTGGTCGGCGACGATCGCGGGCGGTGGACTTCACTGGCGCTCGACGGTTCGGGCGGCCAGCACGTCGCCTATCAGGACGCGGCCCTGCTGGATTTGAAATACGCGGCGAACACCGGCAGCGGTTGGACGCTGACCACGGTGGACGGGGTGGGCAACAAAGGCGCCGACGCGTGCCTGGTGCTGGACGGGAGCGGATATCCGCAAATCGTCTACCAGGACGGCAGCAACCTGTCGCTGCTGCTTGCCGCGTGGGACGGCTCGGCCTGGAACAAGGAAACGCTGCTGGACGGCAACGATTACGCGGGCAGCTTCGGGTTCTATCTGGGCTGCGGCTGGCGTCCCTCCGGCGTCGTCGTCAGCCACTATTACCCCTTGGAGAGCGAGTTGTTGATCTATCCCGAATTCGAGTAAGCGGCCCCTTGACAGCAAGGCCTCGTCGGATTTTGGATAGAAAACGCATTTCCGCGCGGGCACAAGGAGTCTCCATGAAGCGCGCCAAGCAAGGTTGCGTGAAAAGCTTCGACGGCACCCTGATCCGGTACGAGAGCCGCGGCGAGGGCTTGCCGTTCATCCTGATCGACGGCATCGGCTGCAACGGCTACGTCTGGAAATACGTCTGGCAACACTTTCTGCCCGCCCATCGCCTGGTGCACGTGCATTATCGCGGCCACGGCACGAGCGATATGCCGAAAAACACCAACAACCTGACGATCGAAAACCTGGCCGACGACATCGCCTGCGTGATGGACGACGACGAAATCGACCGCGCCGTGCTGATCGGCCACTCGATGGGCTGCCAGGTGATCCTGGAGTTCGCCCGCCGTCACCCGCAACGCTGCCAGGGCCTGGTGCCGATGTGCGGCAGCTACGGCCTGCCGCTCCGCACGTTTCACGACAACCGCATGCTCGACACGCTGTTCCCCTATCTGTACCCGCTTTTCGTGTTGACCCCCTGGGTGCCGGAAGCGGTCTGGCGGCGGCTCGTACCGACTCGGTTGGCTTACGAAATCGCCACGCATTTCGAAATCAACGGCCGGATGATCAAACACGACGATTTCATGCCGTACCTCGAGTTCATCGGCGGCATCGACCTGCGAATGTTCGCCAAGATGCTCGATTTCGCCTCGCGTCACACGACCGAGGATTTTCTGCCGCACCTGACCGTGCCCGTGCTCATCGTGGCCGGCGAAAAAGACACGTTCACCCCCGGGTGGCTGTCGGAAAAAATGCGGGAACTGATTCCCAACGCCGAATTGCTGATGGTGCCGCAAGGCAGCCACACCGCCCCGATCGAGATGCCCCAACTGGTCAACCTGCGTCTGGAACGCTGGGTGCTCGATCATTTCGGCCGGCAAGCCGAAAGCAACGCCGCCAACGGCTGACGGGGGCTCCTTCCGGATTTTCCAGCGAAAAAAATTTGCCGGTTTTCCAGCTTCGGCGAGGAAGGCCTCTTTATGCTTTCATTGACATAATAGCTTCGATTTCCCATAATACGGGCGTTTCCATGCATACGAAAACTGTTCCATTCCAATCAGGAGGTTTGTGGTGATGAATCAGAAAGGGAATTTGTGGTGGCTCTGGCTCTTGGTGGCCGTGCTGGCTTGTGGTTTCCTTGCAGCCGCCTGCGGTGACGACGACGACGATGACAACGACGACGCGGCCGACGACGACACCGCCGATGACGACGCGGCCGACGATGACGCGGCCGATGACGATGACGACAATGACGACGCGACCTGGCCGGGCGCCCAGACGGTCACCATCGTGACCCCGGACGGCGACCAGACTGTCTCGTTGACCGGTCTGCCGATGACCGAATACACCGATCCGGACTCCGGTGATACGTATCCGGCCGTCGCGGTCCAGGACGTGGTCGACCTGGCTTTCGCGGCTAAGGATTTCGATCCGGCCGATTACAAATACAATTTTATCGCCACCGATGATTACGACGTACTGTCCAAGAAACTCGACGGCGATTATCGCCCGCTTCCCTCCTACGACAATCTGGCCCTGGGCTGGTTCATCGAGTACGACGAAACCGGCGAGAAATACACCGACATCGAAATCGTTTGGGATGCCAGCCTGGGATTCGAAAGCTTCCTGGGCGCGAAAATGATGGACGGCGGCACGGTCGAAATGGTGGAAAACGTGCTGTTCGATCAGGACGTGTACATCACCGTCGAATGGGCCGAGGTTCCGACCAAGGCCGAAGTCAACCTGAACGGTCTGCCGGCGTTCGACAGCGAGGGCGAACTGGCCGTGCCGTTGCACCTGGTGATCGCCGAGGCCGCGCTGGAAAACTGGAATCCGAAAGAACAGTCCTACGCCTTCAATTTCATCGCCAGCGATGATTACAGCCTCCTCGAACACGTCGAGGGTGAAGGCGGCACCGTGCTCGATCTGCCGTATTGGCTCGACTATGAAAACGGCAAGGACGTCCATGCCGGTTGGATCAAGAACACCGAAGAGGACGGCTACCGGATTTTCTGGGACGAGGCGACCGGCTTCCCCGGCTCCTACAGCATGAGCCTGATGGACGGTGGCACGATCCAGACCTTCGACATCACGGACCTGCTGCCCGAATAAGTTTTATACGTTATCGTCCTTCACTAGTAGAAAGGCGGCCCCGCGGGGCCGCCTGTTTGTCCGAAAAATTAGGTAGTTTCTGTAAAAAGTCTTTGACATCTTCTTCCCCCGAAGGCAGAATCGCGCAATCATACCTTTCAGGATTGCCCATGACAAAAGCTTTTACTAGTGAATTAGTCATCGGTCTTGTTTCCGCTGTCGGAACCAATTCAAAATTGATTGAAGATCCTTTGAGCGACTTTCTGAAGGCCTTTGGTTATGAATTATCCACGCTTTCGCTCAGCAAATATATTGCCGATATTTTGCCTGAAGGGTTAGATCAGAAGAGTGAAGCCAGCCGCATTGATTCATACATGACCAACGGAAACGAAATACGAAAAAGAAGCGGGAGAAATGATTTTCTTGCTTTATACACCGTCGCGCAAATAAACAAGGCACGAGATACGGACGGTGATCTAACTCAACCTTTTCCAAAAAAAGTTCATTTACTTCGATCACTCAAACACCCCGACGAAGTAAGCTTCTTGCGGCAAATATATGGCCCGGGATTTTATTTGGTCGCCTTGTATTCGACCCAGGAAGAACGTATCAGCCATCTGACAAATGACAAATTAATTACCGAGATAGAAGCAAGACGGCTCATCGAAAGAGATCAATCGGAATTTTATTCCTACGGCCAACAAACCCGTAACACCTTTTCTCTTGCCGATGCTTTCATTCGCTTGAATCCGAATCAGGTTGAAACATCAAAGAAAGAATTCAAACGTCTGCTGGACCTCATTTTCGGCAATCCGACACTCACACCGACACCTGATGAGCAAATGATGTACTTGGCGTTTGCCTCTTCCCTGCGCTCAGGTTCATTAGCGCGACAAGTCGGCGCGGCGATCGTTTCACAAGAAGGAGAACTCGTCGCCATCGGCGCGAACGATGCCCCTCGCGCTGGCGGTGGATTGCATTGGCCGGGTGCTGACGATCGTCGAGATTTGATCAAGGGGGGTGGCCAGGATTCAAACTACAAAAATAAAAGGGAGATCGCCCGGGACACTTTTATTCGCCTCGGAATCGAAGACAAGTACTACAACGATTGTTTCCGGCGATTGAACGGCGGAAAATTATTCGACATCACTGAATATGGAAAAGACGTTCATGCCGAAATGGAAGCCTTACTTTCCTGTGCCAGAATCGGGATTTCTCCACGTGGCGGTTGTCTTTACACGACAACATTCCCCTGCCATAACTGCGCCCGGCACATCATTGCTTCTGGCATCAAACGAGTGGTTTATGTTGAGCCGTATCCAAAAAGCAAAGCGCTTGAACTTCACGAGGATGAAATAGCCGTCGAGGATAAAAAAGAAAAGGACCACCGGGTTCTATTTGAACCGTTCATCGGCATCGGACCGAGAAAATTCGCCGATCTTTTTTCCTTGGGTTGGAGTTCCGGATATCCGATAAAACGAAAAGAGGGTGGTCTTGTCAGACAATGGGATCCAAGGCAAGCTCTTCCAAGGATTCCACTGATCGCTCGTTCCTATTTGGATTGGGAAAAGTTGGCTGTTGAGGATGTAGAAAAAGGGCTGCGAAAAGCAGGATTGGTCAAGGAGGAAAAATGAGCGCGAAACCGCAAAACAATGAAATGCTGGAATTTCTGGCTCATGCACGAAAAATCAGCAAGGAAATAGAAACTTGGCCCGACTGGAAAAAAGGACCGATTGGCGTCAATCTATACCCGGACAACATTCGGCGAGCGGAAACAAAAAACAAGGAAGTACAGGAAAAGCAGGGCGATTAGTTACCATTCCCATTTTATCGAAATCACTTCCAAAATACCTATCAAATCGTGGCTAAAAATCCATCGCCACGCCGCCGAAGAGCATGCGGCCGGGAGCGGCTTTTTCCGGGGCCAGTTCGTAGTAGACGTCGAACAGGTTCTTGCCCTGCACGAAAAACTCGGCAGCCGTGCGCCCCTCGTCCCAGCGGATCGTCTGGCCGAGGCGCGCGTTGACCAACCCGTATTCCGGCAGGGCCTTTTTCGCCCGGTCGGCGCTCGGTTCCTCGTACTGCCGCTCGCCGACGTAGAAATATTGCACCGTCAGGCTCGTGCCGAAAGGCAGATTGACGCGGCCGTCGGCGTAGGCCGTGTGCTCGGGCCGGAAATCCAGCCGGTGAAGTTGCCGGGAATCGCGCTCGTCGCGGGTATCCAGGTAGGTGTGGCCGAGCGACGCGGCGAACAGACCTTGGGCTAGGTCGACGCCCAGCTCGCTTTCGAGGCCGGTCATTTTCGCTCGGTCGATGTTCTCGACCGTGTACTCGTTGCCCATTTCCTTCTTGCCGATCAAATCCTTCACGTCCGCGTAAAACCAGGTCGAAGCCAGCTTCAACTGTGGCAGCGGCTGAAAGCGGAAGCCCGTGTCCACGTTCAGCGCCGCCTCGGGCTTGAGGTCGGGGTTTCCTTCGCTGCCGTAAAGGGTTTTCAAGTCGGGAAACGCGCTTTTGTGGGCGACAGCCGCGCGCAGGTCGATCATCTCGTGTGGCGCGTAGTTCAGACCGGCTTGATAATCGACGGCACCGTTGTCATCGCCCAGGTCGGTTTCCGGGGTCTGGGTGCGACGGTAGAGGTGATGCGCGACGCCGGCGGTGAACTTGAAGCGATAAAACTCCACCCCGTATTCGCCGCCCTCCGAATAGGTTTCGGCGCCGTATTCGTACCATTTGGCGCCGTTTTCTTCCTGAATATCGACCTGGTCCTGCTTGTAGAGCAGCGACAGCGTCAGCGTTCCCGCCGGCCCGAAAAGAAATTCCGGCAGCAAGTGATAACCGAACACGTCGTTGTCGTAAGTGCTGACGCCGCGACCGTCGTCGATCGCCGCCGACATCGTTTTATCGGTGTAGGTGGTGATGGTGTTGTAAAAGCGGGTGTAGAAGGCATTGCCGCGCAGATAGAGAAAAGCGGCCGGCGACAGCTCGCCGTAGAGCGCGGCGCCGGTCTTGCGCCAGAACTTGCGCCACAGCGTCGAGGGTTCGACCGCCTCCATCGAAAACGGCACGCCGCCATCGAACTCGTAATGGTTGGCCGAAAGCGAAAGGCCGTTGGCTCCCCGGTAATAGCCGGCCTTGCCGGAAAGGTAGAAATCCCGGTAGTCGGAATTGACCCGCAGGCCCGGCTCCTGGTTGCGCGTTTCACTGAAGTCGCCGGACAGCGGGAAACCCCGGCTCTTGCCGAAGCCGGGCGCGAGGAAATATTCCAGGCCGCCCGCCCCGCCCCGCACCGCCGCGTTGCCCCGGTAGGTTTCGACGTCGCCGTAGCCGGCGTCGACGTGGCCGCGCGCCGGGCCGCCGCCGCGTTTGGTGACGATGTTGATGACGCCGCCCAGCGCGTTCGGACCGTACAGTACGCTAGTCGGCCCCTTGAACACCTGGATCTTGGCGATGTCGCCCACTGGAATCTGCCGCAGATCGATCACCCGGAAATACGGCTCGTAAACCGGTACCCCGTCGACGAGCACGACCACGTCACGCGGATCGAAACCCCGCAGGCTCGCCAGCATTTCCTGCTTGCCGTTGGCCGACAGCGAGGTCGGCGCGGTGTCAACGCGCGCGCCGAGCGCCGTCTGCAATGCCTCGGCCACGTTGGTCGCGCCCAGCGCACGGATGTCGTTTTCGTCGATTTCCTGCAGCGAGGCCGTCGCTTCCGCCGGCGCCTGCCGGCCCGTCACGATGATCTCGCCCGGCGTGAACACCGGCGCCGCGGGCGGCGGCTCTTCCGCCGCCGGCTCCTCGGCCCCGGCGGCGGTCGCCCCGATCGCCGCCAGCAGCAACAGCATCCAGCCGATCCAACGCATCGTCAGGCCCGCCGCTCAGGGAACATCGTGGCAAGAAGTGCAGTCGATCGGCAACTGCAGGGTGTCTTCCTTGAAGTGACAGCCATCGCAACTGTTGGCGTCGTTACCCCAGAGAGTTACGCCATCGACGATCACCTGGATCGACGGCGCTTCCTGCGGCACGTCGTGCAGTTCGATTTCGTACACCGCCTTGGTGGACACGCGGCCGCCGTAAGCGGCGATTTCGGGATCGACGGTATAGCCGCGATTTTCCAGCGGCCGGAAGTACATCGACTCGAGGTGGCCGTGGCCGTAATCCCAGGTCGAGGCGAATTCGTCGGAGGCGATGAGCCAGAATTCGTAGCGGTACATGCCGGTGCCGGTATCGACGCCCGCTTCGTCCAGCACCGTCTTGAAGAAGACCACGTCTTCCATCGTCCCGTCGCCGACATCGACCGATTCGGTCGCGCAGTCGCTCAGGTAGACAACCGTCGGGTCGCTGCCGTCGCCCAGGTCCACCTGGATGTAGCGCTTCATTTCGACCACGAGCAGTTGATCGACCCGGTAGGCGTCGCCGAGGTCGGGGAAGAAAATATACGGATCGTCATCGACCACGACGTAACCGCCGGCCAGGTCGGCGTAGCGCACCGTCGCCTCGTCGTCGGCGTCCTTGCTGACCAGCCGGTAATCGTAAAGCAGCTTGATCTGCTCGGTGGTGAACGAACCGCCCATCGTGAACTGGCCGATTACCAGGTCGTTGATGAGTTGCGCCGCCGGAATGACTTCCTGGCCTTCGTATTCGGTGGTCGCCATGCCCGCGAAGGGCACCGCGAACGAATGGCCGTTGATCTTCAGGGTGATGCCCTCGCCGTATTCGGCCTCGCCCTCGGTGGGCGGCTCGACGGCGCGGAAGGCCTGGATTTGCGTCACGCCGCGCAGGAAATAGATCTCCGAAAGCCCCATCTGCGCCCAGAAATACGAGCTGACCATCGGATCGGGTTGTTCTTCCTCGGTCGGCGTGTCCTGATACAGCGTGCCGCTCTTCAATTCGTCGTAGTAGAGCGTATCGAAAGGTTGCCGGCCGTCGTAGGCGACCGGCTTGAAGTCCAGCAATTTCGGGTTGCGGGTCAGCCCGGCGGCGTGCGCGACCTCGGCCAGCGAAACCACCGGCACCAGCGCGCCGTCCTCGCCGATCGGCTGTTGGCCCGCCGGCAAATCGGCCAGATCGACGAGCGCGCTCAAATCCTCGCCGTTGACCGTGACGCGGATCGTCCCCGCCAGCCGCTGGTCGGTCGGATTGATGTCCTCCACCCGCCGGGGGAAAAGCTGCGTCGCCTCGCCGTCCACTTCCGGCACGCCGATGACGTCGAAGCCATCGGCCGGTTTTTCCGAACCGGGCAGGCCCGTGTGTTCGTAAACCGGCAGGCCGATCTTGTCGCCGCCGGTGCTGTGCTGAATGACGATATCCTTCGACTTGGTGCCGAAATCCGGCCAATCGGTCGTCGGATCGTCGGGATTCACGTCGACGATTCGCACGTCGTCGAGCCGCGTCAGGACGCCGCAATAGCGGTAGCGATCGTCTTTCAGTTCGCCGATGGTCAGCGTCACCGGGTCGGGCACCGGGTTGTTGATCGACAGCACCGCGAGGTGATAGGCGCTCAGCGGCACCAGTTCGATCATGCCGTTGTGCAGGGTGATGTGGCCGAGCACGAAGATCTCGTCGCCTGGAAACGTTTCGGCTTCGGCATACAGCGTGCCGTCGTAACCCTGGTCGGCGACCGTCGCGGCGGGATCGGCGAATACCTTGACGCCGTAACCGTCCTGCTGCAAGTAGGTCTTCAGGTACGAGCCGGAAACGATGGTGTTCGCGCCGGTATGCGCCACGGCGCGGAGGGCGACCGTCTCGCCCAGGTGCGTCGGCTGCTCGCCGCTGCGCTCGTTGACGTAGGCGAGATCCTGAAGCTCATAGGCGCCGTCCACCGGAATCGTCACGAGGTAGCCGTTTTCCATGTCGCACAGGGAATCCGCCTCGTGGCCCGGCACCAGCCATCCCAGGCAAAGCACGGTCTTGTCGGGATCCTCGTAAAACGCGACGTTGGCCAAATCCGCGAAGGCGACGGCGGCGGCGGATTCAAGGTCGAAAAAGTTGATGAAGCGATAGGTGAAGTTGCCGGCGTCGGCGGTGAAGGCGTCCAGCGAGGCGAGCACGTCACTGACCAGAATGGTCTGCGCCGTCAGTTCCTCGCCGGCCGGTGTGTAAACCGTGCGTGCGGCGATTTCCGGCCCGTCGCCGATTGCCACCGGCGCCAGGTTCAGGTGGACGCTATAGGAACCGACGCCCGAAGCCGGCGCGTCGTCGTCCGTCGTGTCGTTGTCGTCGTCGTCGTCGGAACCCGAGCCCGTGCTTTTATCGGCGCAGCCGAAACCGCAAGCCAGGATCGTCAGAATCAGAACCAACCACCCGATCGTCGCCAATTTACGAAATTCGCACATTTTTAACTCCGTCTGCTCAGGGATAAACCAGCAAGGTAATCACGCCACCGTTCATCCATTTCACCTGGTAGGCCGACAATGCGCTGCCCCAGGGATGCTGGAGCCAACCGGCGGTCAAATCGTCGTAACGCGGGTCCAGATATAGGTATCCCGCGGTCATTTCCGCCCAACTCGGCAAAAGCGTAATATCCTCGTAACGCTTGACGTAAAGGTCGTAGCCGTCGGTCGCGGTAAAGTCGTAGCGGTAGGATTCGGGCGTCGCGGTCACGCCGCTTTTGATGATCAGCTCGGACAGCAAGATGGCCGGCGCGCCCTCGAAATCGTAGGTCTGCAAACCCGCCAGCGGCACGTCCGCCTCGATCGCGTCCAGCACCACCGTGACGACTTCATCGCCACTCCACGGCGCCGTCGAAACCGGCTCCAAGTCGCTGTAATTGTCCTCGTAGCCTTCCCAGCCCGGACCGCAACCCGCCGCCGTCAACAGCAACATCGCCAACAGGAGCGAATGAAAAAAGTGCTTCATTTGTCCTTGATATTCGTCATTTATGTTCGGATCGACATATTAGAAGAAGGCGCAACGGCGCACAAGTGGAGTTTCAATCGGGATTCGGCCGTCGCCGACGAACACGGATTAACAACCCTTGTCGGCGCGGTGTCCAAAAACCGTCATTCAGTGGATTCTTGTCAAATAATTAGGCCTGTGTTAACCATACTAATTCTCGACACCCCCGGTGTCGCCGCTGCGGCCTTGCGGGGTTAAATGAGGGGTGAGCGTTTCGGCGTCCCTGAAGACGATGAAAGCGAAGGTGTATTGATGAAGCGTAACATTAGGCGAACGTTCGGCATCCTTTTTACTCTGGCTTTGACCGCGCTGGTTTTGGCCGCCGCGCCGTCGGCCTGGGCCCAAGCCGCCCCCGCCGCCGCGCCCGCGCCGGCTGCCACGCCGGCGACCGAGATCACCCCGATCGTTCCGCCCGCCGGCGGCCTGCCCGCCTCGGCGATGGCGTTGCCCGAACGCGGGGGCGTCGAACAGGAACTGATCGCCGTTTCCAACTCCGGCGCGCGCGTCCTGTTGTACGTGCTGTTCGGGTTGTCGATCCTGAGCATCGCGGTGGCGCTCGAAAAATTCATCCAGTACCGGCGCGACAACACGCTGGGGGCGGATTTCCGCGGCAAGCTGGTCGGCTGGCTCGACGCCGGGAAGACCGCCGACGCCTTGAAGGAAGTGGAAGGCAAGCGCGGCGTGAACGCCGCTTTGATCCGCGAAGGCCTGCAAAATTACACCGAAAACGCCGAGACGATCGAGGAAATCATCAACAGCCGGTTGATCCTCGAGCGCGGCCGCCTCGAACGGCGGCTGATGATCCTGGGCACCATCGGCAACAACGCGCCGTTCATCGGCCTGTTGGGCACGGTCATGGGCATCATCAAGGCGTTCCACGACCTGGCGCAGGCCACGACCCAGGGCCCGCAACTGGTCATGGCCGGCATTTCCGAGGCGCTGATCGCCACCGCGGTGGGCCTGTTCGTCGCCATCCCGGCGGTCATCATTTTCAACGCCCTCAAGGGCCGGGTCCGCATTTTGCTCGACGAGGCGGAATCCAACGCCAAGATCGTCCTCGCTTACGCCAAACGCGGGCGCGGAGACGCCAATGGCCGGCAATAATCAAAACGGCGAAGAGCCGATCACCAATATCAACGTGACGCCGCTGGTCGACATCACGCTGGTTCTGCTGATCATCTTCATGGTCACGGCGACGTTCATCGTTTCGCCGCAGATCAAGGTCGAGCTGCCCAAGGCGGTGACGGCGGAAACGTCCGACCCGCAGACCTTTTCGATCGTTCTGACCAAGGACGGCGAACTGTACCTCAACGGCACGAAGACCGACGAGGCGCAGCTCGAGGCGACGATCGTGGAGCGGGTCAAGAACAATCCCGATCTGCAGGCCGTGATCAGCGCCGACAAAATGGCCTACCACGGCGACGTCATCAAATTGATCGACATGGTGCGCCGCAACGGCGTGCGGAAATTCGCGCTCAACGTGGAAGCGGCGCCGCCGCCCGACAAGAAGGCGACGGATTAGGAAACAGCGGTGAAAATCGAGGCGGTCTCCACTACTCGCTCGCGGATCATCCGGTATGCCCTGCTGGGCTCGCTGGTGGTCCATGCCCTGTTGGCGGTGGGCTTCCTGGTCGTCGGCGAACAGGCGCCCAAGGAATCCTACGTGGTGGATCTGGTCGTCAACGAGGCCACGCCGCCCCCGCCGCCGCCCAAGCCCGAGGCCACGCCGCCGCCCAAGCCGAAAAACGTGCCGCCGCCCAACCAGGACGTGAAGCAGCCGCCCAGCGCCGAACCGCCCAAACCGGTCTTCGGCGTCACCAAGGAATCGACGATCGACGGCGACTCCGGCGTTTCGGTACGCGTCGGCAACACGCTGATGAAAGAGCCGGAAAAGGACCTCACCGACCCGTCGAAGGTCAAGCCGTACTCGGGCGGCGACGTTTATTCGCAGAGCGAACTGGACAAGCCGCCGCGCGTTTTGAAGATGGTCAAGCCGGAATACCCCCTGCTGGCCAAGCGGGCTAACCGGCAGGGCGTGGTGAAGGTGCGCTTCCTGGTGAGCAAGAACGGCGTGGTCAGCAACGTCAAAGTGCTTTCCGCCCCCGCCGGCCTGGGCTTCGCCGAGGCCGCCATCGCCGCCGTCCAGCAATGGAAATACGAAACCCCCACCGTCCAGGGCCGTCCGGTCTCGGCTTGGATCGTCCAGTCGATCCGCTTCCAGTTGGAATAGTTCATCGATTCCACGATCCAGGGGCTCCGATTCAACCGTTATGCGAGGTCGACTTTCCGAGCAACGGCGAAGAACCGTTCATCCGCTTGGGAAGTTCTACGGTTAGGGACCACCGAAAATAGCAAGGGCGGCCACAGCGGGCCGCCCCCACGGAAATCCTTACCGTCCTTCGTGCCTACAACATCGGCCCGATGAAATTGAACTGCTCGTCGGCCTCGTAATCGATCGACACCGGATCGTCGCAGCCGGTCGAGTCGCAGGGATAGAGCAGGTAATCCTCGTGATAGGTTGTCTCGTTCCGCCGCATCACCAGCAGATCCGGGGCCAGATCGCCGGTCAAATCCAGGGTCGTATCGAAATAATATTCGTAACCGTCCGGCATTTGCGCATGCAGGATTTCGTAGAAATTGGGCGCGGTCATCACCTCGAAGTACACGATCGTCGCCCAATCGGCGCCGTTTTGGTAGCGTTCGGTGTAACGGACCACGAAATCGAGCGTCCCGTCGCCGCCCAGATCGAGAACCGTTCCATAGAAACCGCCGCCGTCGCCCAGATCGAATTCCTGCAATACGCCGGTGATGTCGCCGCTGGCCGTCTCGATCGCCCGCACCTGGCCGGTGGTGTCGGTCCCATCGACTTCGCGACCGGAGAGAAACAACTCGTTGCCGACGCCGCGATAATTGAAGCCGAAATCCAGATAGCCGCGACCGGTCCGAGTAAGCAGCGTGAGCGGCGCGGCGTTCGAATCCGTATACTGGAACAGCGTGGAGTACCCGCCGGGGCCGTTCAAGGCCTGATGGGCATTATCGCCGCCGTCGGCCGAATTGAGGCCGACGATCGGATCGAGGACGCCGTCGAGATTGTAATCGCCCTCGATGATCCCCGTCGCGTAAGCATCGTCCGTTTCCGGTCCCGACCATTCCGCCATCAACTCCGGCCCGCCGACGATATACAGATAGGCCGTATGATTTTCCGGGTCGTCGATCTTTTTCGAGATGCCAACGACGGCTTCGGTTTGCCCGTCGCCGTCGACATCCCCCGACGAAATATAATTGTTGGCCGCGGCATCCCCCAGATAATAGGGGCTGGATTCGACGATCAGCGCGCCGTCGGCGGCATTGAAAACGAACAATTTCAGGTAATGCGCGGTCGATACGGTATAATAGGCGTAAGCCATCAGTTCGGGCGCCTTGCCGGCGCCGGTAACCGAGCCCGCAACCGGCCAGATCGCGCCGACCCGCCGTTCGGGCAGAAATACCAGCGAACCTTCCGGCGCGCTTTCCGGAGTGTGAAAAGTCGCGATCGCGGAAAAATCGTGGTCGGCGTCGATCAATTGCCAGACCGCCGGCGCCGACGTTCCCTTCCCGTCGCTTTCGATCCGGATCATCATTTCCGGCAACCCGTTGCCGTCGATGTCCAGCAATTGGGCAATGGCGGTGGTGTCCGCGTAAGGACCGAAGGTATGCGCCGGGGCCGAAAAGTCGCCATTCAGGAAGACGTCATACCAACCGGCACTCCCGCCGCCGTCATTCGCCTCCACCACGGCGACGATGTCCCAGACGCCGTTGCCGTCGAAATCCGCCGCCTGGAAGCTCGCCCCGCCGCCGGTGACGTCGTATTCCAGGATCGGCTCGCCGCGCGTGAACGTGCCGGGTTCGACCAGATGAAGGCGCATCAGGTTGTAATCGGTGAGCCAGACGCTGAGCAATAATTCCGCATTGCCATCGCCGTCGTAATCCAACGGCGGGATGCAGTCGACGACCGGCGGCCCGCTGTCGTCGTCGTCATCGTCGTCATCGGCCGGGCTGGCGTCGTCGTCATCGGCCGGACTGGCGTCATCGTCAGCGGACGCGTCGTCGTTGTCGTCATCGTCATCATCGTCATCGCCGCAATCGCACGAAACGCCGATCATCCCCAGAACCAAAACCGACCAGAGCAGCAGCAACCGAAAAGCGAATCTCATTTTTTTCTTCCCCTTTTTTCATTTCGCGCCGTCCGATACCGGCGGGCGGCATCGACCAACGCATATTTTTTCTTGTCGCTATTTCTGCGGCGCGACGAGATTGACATGCCAGGTCGTCGTCAGGCCGGCCGCGACGGTCACCGCGTAATACGGGGCCGCCGCCGGATCGACCGTTTCGACGAACACGCCGTCGCCGTCCACTGCGTCGAGGTAACCGAAAACGTAGTAATCGCCCGGCGCGACCGCCGCGTCGTCGAGGTTCCATTCGTAGGCGAACGGGAAACCGGTCTCCGGCACGGTGTACGAGACGTAAGCCACCGGCAGTTCCTCGCCCGGCAGCCAATCGGTGTACAGGCCAAGCGTCACCGGCCGGCCGGTGTAATCCGTCGTTTCGCCGTAGTAGCGGATTTCACCCGCCAGTTCCATCGGCGCGGCGGTGTCGTCGTCGTCATCGCCGGAATCGTCGTCGGCCGGCGGCTCGTAGGCCGTCAGCGTGTAGGTCAGGGTCGCGGCCGCGCTGCCCGCGCCGCAGCGGTCGACCAGCGTGATCGCCAGCGAATGTTCGCCCTCGCCCATGCCGGAAAAGGTGAAGCCGAGCACCTGATCGGCCGCTGCGGCCGCGCAGGGCGCGTCGGTGCCGATCGATTGCTTGTCGGCCTCGCCGCCGTCGACGGCGTATTCGATCCGGCCGCCGCCCAGGTTGCATTCGCCGTCGCTGAAGGTCAGGTAGATGTCCACGCTCGCCGATTCCATGAACGTGGCCGACGCGCCGGACGCTTCGCCGTCGACGAAGAAAATCGCCTTGTCGAGCGACGGCGCGGTGTTGTCGGCGCAGGCGTCGGGCGGCGTGCCCTCGACCGCCGGGGTGGTTTCGTCGTCATTGCTTTCGCGACAGGCCGCGAAGGCAAGCGCCAGGCCGGCGACCGCCAGCGCGATCAGCCAGTAACGTAATTTCATGAGTCCGTTTCCTCCGTTGCGGGCTGATTGTAGATCGCGCCCCGGCAGTGTACAACAGCGCCATGCCACACGACCCGCAACAACCGATCGTCACGCCGCAGGCAGTCACCCGGCTTCAGCGGCCGGTCGACGAACGCGTGCTCTTGTTTCCGTTGCGCATTCACCTCAACGCGTTTCTGGCGCGCACCGGGCGCGACCGCAAGCTGGGCCGGCGCTTCAACGAGGCGCGGTATTTCCCGCCGCCCGCCGCCGGCCGGCCGGGTGTTTTCGGGCCGTTCATGGGTTCGCCGCTCGCCGCCGGGCACGGCGAGGAACTGATCGCGCTGGGGGCGCGCGAACTGGTGTTTTTCGGCCTGGGCGGCAGCCTCCATCCGGACGTGCGCCTCGGCGACGTGCTGCTGGTCGACGCCGCCTATTCCGACGAAGGGACCAGCCGGCATTACCGGCCCGTGCAACGAATGTTTGCCGCCGATGCGCCGCTGGCCGAGCGCCTGGCCGCCCACCTCGCCCGGCGCGGCATCGAACTCAAACGCGGCGCCGGTTGGACGACCGATGCCCTCTATCGCGAAACCCGCGCCAAGGTCGACGCGCACCGCGCTGCGGGCCGGCAGATCGTCGAAATGGAACTGTCGGCCTTGTACTGCGTGGCGGAATATCACGGCGTTGCGGCGGCCGGCATCGTGGTGGTCAGTGATGAACTGTTCGGCGACGATTGGCGGCACGGCCTGTTTCGGCCGCGCTGCCGCCGGAGCGTCGCCGCGACGATCGCCGCCTTGGCGGAATGGTGAGGCCGACATGATCGATTTTCAAAAGCGCCTGCTCGTCTCCCGGTTCGGCGATCCGCGCCGCGATTTCGAACTGGTGGATTTACCCACCGAGGTGCGCGTCTGCCCGTTGACCGGAAAAATCAGCCGGTTGACCGCCGAACGCGTCAAAGGGGCCAGCCTGGGCGAAGGCGTCTGGCCCGACGTGAGCCGGCCGGTCGCCGCCAGCCGCGCCGACTGCCCGTTCTGCCCGGCGGCGCTCGAGACGAAGTCCTGTCGGTTGGACGAGACCCGCTTCGGCCGGACGCGATTCACGCGCGGCGAGGCGTTCCTGTTTCCCAACCTCGCGCCTTACGGCCCCTACAGCGCGGTGACGGTCATCGGCCATGAACATTTCACCGAGGTCGGCTCCTACGACCCGGCGCGCTACCTCGACGCGTTCCTCGTCAGCCGCGACTATCTGGCGAAAGTGCGCGAACTCGATCCGGCGATGCGCTACGCGGTCATCACGCAAAACCACCTGCCGGCCAGCGGCGGCACGCTGGTGCATCCGCATTTGCAGGTGCAGGCCGAGGCCGACGGACCGACGTACGCGGCCTACTGGCGCGAGTGCCTGCAAAAGGCCGCGCGCGGACACGGCCGCCCGTTCGTGCCGCTGCTCGTCGCGACGGAAAAAGCCGGCGGCGAACGGTACGTCGGCGCGACCGGCCGGTGGGAATGGCTGATCATGTGGGCGCCGCAAGGCTTTTGCGAGGTCTGGGGTTTCGCTCCGCCGGCGGCGACGCTCGACGCCCTGTCCGACGGCCTGCTCGCTGAAATGGTCGCCGGCCTGTTGTGCGTGCAACGCTGGTATCGCGACCGCGGGCGCAACAGCTTCAACCTGGGTTTGTACCTGTCCGAGCCGGCCGATCCGGCGGTGCCCCTCGCCTGCCGCATCATGGCGCGGGCCAACTGGTCGTCTTTCGGTCGCAGCGACCGCAGCTTTTTCGAGGTGCTGCTCGGCGAAATGGTGTTCGATCAATCGCCGGAAAGCTGGGCGGCGGAATTGCGGCCGTATTTCGGGTGACGATCATTCGTTTTCCTACGAATCAAGAGGAAGTCGATCCATCCGTAGGAGCACCCTTCCGGGTGCGATAAATCGCGCCTGGAAAAGCGCGCCTAGATCCTTCGAAGACGTTACTTGATCTCAATTCCCGGGAAATAAAACCGCAGGATCTCCTCGGCGGTTTTGCCGGCGCGCGCCTGGGCGAGCGCCCCCGCCTGGCAAAGGCCGACGCGGTGGCCGAAGCCGTGGCCGTTCAGGATCGTTTCGGTATCGCCTTCGACGATGACGAACCGGTCGGACGGCGCGCTGTTCCAGCCCAGCACCCGGCCCAATTGCATCCGGAATTTCCAGGCGCCGATTTCGCGGCTGCCGGCGTCGGCAGCGAGTGACACCGGACCTTCGTCGGCCACTCGCCTGGCATGCGCCGCTCCGAACTCGCCGCGTAAAAATGCCCGCCAGGCGGGCGCCGGAACGCTTCGTTGCCAGGCCGACCATTTGCTGTCGCGGCACCAGATCCGGCCCTCGGCGTCGGCGTCGTTCACCCCGCGCAAATGCGCCCACGCGGCCAGCGTCGGCCAGACTTCGCCCACCGCCCGCGTGTGACCGCCACAGCAGGCGTGATAAAACACCGGCGCCGGCCGGGCGGTGGCCCGCGGCGTCAAACCGACCGTTTCGCGCGTCAGGCGCGCCAGCAGCTCGGCGCGCGGCGAATCGGGCAGGCCGCGAAACATCTGGCCGCGCGTGTTGTCGGGCAGCGGCGCCTGGGCGTCGATTTGGCGATAACGCAGGTAACCGCGAATGCAAATCGCCATGGCCTTGAGATATTCGGCCTCGGATTCGACGGTTTCGGCGGCGAGCACGCCCAGCACGTATTCTTCCGTCGCCAGCGTCAGGCGCGGCTGCAACCGGTCGCCGGCGGCCTCGAACCGCAAGCGGCCCGGGTAACGCCGCCGCTCGCCGTCGACGATCAAAATCACGCTTTCAGCCGCGCCGGCCTCGCTCTTGGCCAGGGTGAAGGGCGGCTGTTCCAGCAGGCCCACGTCGCAACGAAAACCCCGCCGCGGACCGGCGAGCGCCACCGCGCAGCGCGCCGCGTCCGTCGAACGCCCCTGCCCGTCGGTCACGCGCCAGCCGGGTGCCAGGAGCGTCAGTTCGTTCACCGGCCGATCGGTGAACAGGCGCAGCTCGATCGTTTCGGCCGCCGCGGTCGACGCGGTCGCCCAACAGACGAGAATCAGGGCCAGGCTAGCGGCGATGCGTTTCAACGAACCGTCGGAAACTGCGATCGTACGTCCGCTCCACCTCCGGCGAGAAACAGCAGGCCGGCAGTTCGTCCGCCGCGAGATGATAACGCAGGCATTCGCAGCAGATGCCGTGGCGGGAGCAACCCGGATAGCTGCAGGTGCAGTTTTTATCGTTAACGGCCTGGTTCGCGCATTGGACGGCCATGGCGCTTCTCCTTTGCTCTGAGATCGTTTCGCGATTCCGGAACTATTTTGTAACGCAAGTTGCAATGAACCATAAATTTGCTATTTTGCAAGGCTGCATGAAGACGACGACCAGCCACCGCGCGCCACGCAACCTCCGGACGACGATCCAAAAAATCGTTTTTCTGGTGTTCGTCCTCGGCCTGGCGACCTCGACCCTGACCGGCTGCCGCCGCCTGTTGTCGCGCCAGCCCGACAAGCCGCCGATCATCATCATTCTCATCGACACCTGGCGGGCCGATCACGCCGGCGTTTACGGTTACCAGCGCGACATCACCACCAACATCGACCGGTTCGCCGCCGGCGCGGTGCGTTTCGACAACGCCCAGGCGACGGCGAGTTGGACCGTGCCCAGCATCGTCTCGCTTTTCACCGGGGTCTATCCCTGGCGGCACGGCATTACACGGGCCACGCTCGACGGCGAAAAAGGCGTCAAATCCCAGCCGATCCTCAATCCGCGGTACGTCACCCTGGCGGAAAGCCTGAAAGCCGCCGGCTACGCCACCTTCGGCGTGTCGGCGAACGGTCACCTCGACCCGAAATACGGCATGGGTCAGGGGTTCGACAACTACGAGGTGTTCTCGTTTTCCAACCAGGGCCAGGTCAACGACACGCTGAAAAAATGGAATCGCCAACTGCGGCGGACCTATCGCAAAGGCCAGCCGTATTTCCTGTTCATTCATTATTTCGACCCGCACCACCCTTATTTGCCGCACAAGAAATGGCTGGACGAGTGGCGGCCGGGGTTCGATCCGAAATCGGTGGCCGACTACACCGACGCCAACAAGTTCATGAAGAAGGTCAGCAAGCAGTTTTTCTACGACAACCCGGCGGAAATGCAGGTGCTGATCGATCTGTACGATTCGGAAATCGCCTTCGTGGATAACTCGCTCGGCGGCTTGCTGAGCAAACTGCCGGGCGCCAAGGACGCCGTCGTCGTCGTCACCGCCGACCACGGCGAGGCGTTTGGCGACCACCGCAACATGCTGCACGGCTCGGACTTGTACCGCGAAACGATGCGCGTGCCGCTGATCATCCAGTGGCCGGGCCGACAATTCGCCGGCCGCTCAGTGACCGCGCCGGTCAGCCTGGTGGATCTGTATCCCACCCTGGCCGGGTGGGCCGGCGCCGCGCCGCCGCCGTACCTGGACGGCCGCGATCTGCGCGCCCTGCCGGATCGGCCCGCCGGCGACGACCTGCTATACGCCGAGACACACCGCGGCGACGAACACCACTGGATGGCCGTTATTTCCGGCCAATACAAGTGGATGCGCGAGGAAGACACCGGCGTCGAAATGCTGTACCGCCTCGATCAGGATCCGTCCGAGACGCGAAACCTCGCCGAGTCGGAAGCCGAACAGAACGCGCGCCTGCGCGAGTTGTGGGAAAAACGCCCGCACCCGGCGGTGCTGTTCGAACCGGGCGACACCGGCAAAAACATCGATCCGGACCTCGAAAAAAAACTGCGCAACCTCGGGTATCTCTGATTCTCGTTCCCCTGACCTTTCGTTTGCCAAGACCGGCTCTTTTTGGTATTCGTTATTTTGGCATGGATAACTTTCATCCGGAGGCCCGGCGATGGAGAAGGTTTCTCGGCGGATGAACCGGTTGACCCGAGCGGGACTGGCGATCGGCTGTCTGATTCTGCTCTGGTTGTCCGGCTGCGACGGCGCGCCGAACGAGGCGCCGCCAAAGCCGCCCGTCGTGCTGATCGTCATCGACACCGTGCGGGACGATCACTGCGGGTTCGACGGCTACGCGCGCCAGACCACGCCGTTCCTCGCGAAGTTCGCCCGCCAATCCGTCCGCTTTACCGCGGCGCACTCCTCGGCCAGTTGGACCCTGCCCAGCGTCGCCACCCTGTTCACCGGCGTGTCGCCCACTCGCCATGGAATGGAACTCGCCTCGACGGAACAGGATCAACAGTTGCTGAGCCAGGTGCTCAACGACAAATTTCTCACCTTGGCCGAAAGCCTGAAGGAGCGGGGTTACAATACCTACGGCATCAACGCCAATTACCACCTGCAGCGGAAAATCGGCATCGCGCAGGGTTTCGACTATTACAAAATCCATCGTTACAGCACGCGGAAAAAGGTGGACGTCACGGTGGAAAAAACCCTGGAGATCATCCGCGCCGCCGATTCCGAAAGCCAGCCCTATTTTCTGTACGTTCATTACTTCGATCCGCATCATCCGTACAAAGCCCAGGAACCTTACTTCGGCCAGTGGCACGTCCCAGGCAAAAAAGACCGCGACGACCAGGAAGTCGCGCGGCGGTTCGATGAAAAATACTACCTGACGCATCGCGCGGAACTGGCCGACATCGTCGACCGTTACGATTCGGAAATCGCCGGTTGCGACGAATCCATCGGCCGTTGGCTGCCCCAGGTGCCGCGCTTCGACGAGGCGCTGGTGATTGTCACCGCCGATCACGGCGAGGCGTTCACCGATCACGACAACCTGATTCACGGCGGCGACCTGTACGAGGAAGTATTGCACGTGCCGCTCTTGATCCGGCTGCCCGGCGGCCGTTCGGGCGGCACGACCAGCGACGCGCTGGTCGGGTTGATCGACCTGTACCCGACGATCGCCGCCCTGACCGGCGCGACGGCCCCGTCTTACCTGGAAGGCCTCGATTTGCGGCCGGCGCAACCCGGTTTGAATCCGGCCCTGGCGGGACGCCGGCTTTTCGCGCACACCCGGCACGATCCGTCTTCCATGTGGAGCGCCCTGCTGAACGGCAAGCAAAAGCTGTTGTACCGGCAAAACCGGGAAACCTGGATGCTGTTCGACCTGGCCGCCGATCCGGCCGAGAAAAACGATCGCCTGGCCACGCTTCCGGTCGCGGAAACGGAAGCCGCCCGCCGCGACCTGCGGCGACAACTTTTAACCTTGCCCCTTTACAGGCCGGGTTCGATTGGCCAAGATTTAAGCGAGGGGCTCAAAAAACAAATGAAATCCCTCGGATATCTTTGAGCAACACGGAAAGAAGACAACATGAAACGTTTTTCGCCGCCTTGGCTCAAGGCGTTTTGTTTTATTCTGGCCCTGACGTTGACGATCGCGACCGCCGCCGGCTGCAAGCGCCTGCGACAAAAAGCGGCCAAAACCGATAAACCGCCGATCGTTCTGTTCGTCATCGACACCCTGCGAGCCGACCACGTCGGCGCCTACGGTTATCCGCGCGCCACGACGCCTAACCTCGATCAGTTCGCCGCCAAGGCGCTACGCTTCAACCACGCGTACGCCGCCGCCAGTTGGACGGTGCCGAGCATGTCCTCCCTGTTCACCGGCGTTTACCCGTGGGACCACGGGGTCACCAAGGCCGAACTGGTGAACGTGCAGGAAATCGAATACCAGCTCACGCTCAACGACCAGTTTCAGACCCTGGCCGAGGCGCTGCGCGACGCCGGCTACGAAACGTTCGGCGTTTCGGGCAATTACCACATGCACGAAAAATACGGCATGGCGCAGGGCTTCGCGCATTACAAAACCTTCGCTTTCCGCGACCGCGACCAGGTCGACCTGCAAGTGAAGGACTGGATCGAGCAGCTCAGGCGTGTGCGGCAGCAGGGCAAGCCGTATTTCCTTTACGTGCACTATTTCGACCCGCATCATCCGTACCTGGCGGTCGACCCGTTCATCCGCGAATGGCTGCCGAAATTCGACGAGGAAGAACTGAAAAAAATCGTCCTGGAAAACTTCGCCGAGGAAGCCAACACCGGCTACTTCCAGAAAAACCCCGATAAAATGCAAATCCTGATCGACCTCTACGATTCCGAGGTGAAGGCCGCCGACGATTCGGTCGGGCGCTGGCTGCGCGAACTGCCCGACATCGACCAATCGCTGGTCGTCATCACCTCCGACCACGGGGAAGCGTTCGGCGATCATGACAACCTGATTCACGGGCGTGATCTGTACAACGAAACCCTGCGCGTGCCCCTGCTCGTCAAGTTCCCGGGTTGGAGCAATCCGGGCGCCGCCGTGGATACGCACGTCAGCCTGATCGACCTGTACCCGACGCTCGCCGGCGTGGCCCGCGCCGCCAAACCGGCTTACCTGGCCGGCGTCGATCTGATTCCGCTGCTGCAACAGCCGGCACCCGACCGCAACCTGTTCGCCACGGTCGAGCGCGCCGACGATCTGACCTGGCGGGCCGTCGTCGGGCCGCAATACAAATGGCTGCTCAACGTCGCCGCCGACCGGCAGGAACTGTACGACCTGACGACCGACCCCGGCGAAAAGCGGGAATTGCGGAAGGAAATGCCGTCGGTCGCCGAACAGTACTTCACCCTCTGGGTCAAAACCCACCGCACCCAGCCGCTCTATCCGCCCGGCAACGCCGGCACCATCGACCCGGCCCTGCGGAAAAATCTGAAAAATTTGGGGTATATCAACTAGGGTCCCGGGGTTACGCCCGCAACGGACCCGGGGTTACGCCCGCAACGGACCTGGGGTTACGCCCGCGACGGACCTGGGGTTACGCCCGCAACGGACCTGGGGTTACGCCCGCGACGGACCTGGGGTTACGCCCGCGACGGACCTGGGGTTACGCCCGCGACGGACCTGGGGTTACGCCCGCGACGGGCTCACCCCAGGCTGTGTTCTCCCGCCCCTTCAGGGCGAAGAGAGATTTACGCGTTCGTCGAGTCCTTCACATGCGTGACGCCTCCATCACTACTTTTTTTAAATAAACACGGTGATTCACATCTCCGTCATCCACCTGGAAAAACACTTGGAAGGTAATATTCCGGAGACTGCTATGGCCAATAACCATATGATTATATTGAATAATTATTTATTTTAAAAAAAATAAAATTCTGAAAAACTTACCAGTCCCCAAGACACAGGCACTCACATATCTTCGTCTTCAAAAGGGTTTGGTAACTTTCACGGAGGAGAAATGGTTGACCAATTCGCTAACGAACCGCCGACCAATTTTGAAGCGTTCATTCTTTTTTTAACGTTTCATTTTTTCCTGTCGGCGTTATTGAAAGCTCTTCTTTCTTTTTCAAATTGGCCTCCTTTCTTATGTTATTTGGTTGAAATAATATTACACCTAATCATTTTTATTTTTAAGAATAAATTTGAAAAATCTACCATTGATAATATATCATAATATCCCATTTCAGACGAAACCCCTGGATTAAAAAAGGGCGGCCCCGAGGGGTCGCCCTTTTGATTTACCGGAGTCCGGTTTACAGGTGGAACATCCGCTCGATCAGGTCGATCATGCGGTTCGAATAGCCCCACTCGTTATCGTACCACGACGACACCTTCACCCAGTTGCCGTTCAGGGTCTGGGTGAGCAGCGAGTCGAAGATCGAGGAGTGCGGGTTGTCGATGATATCCACCGAGACGATCGGGTCGTTGGTGTATTCGAGGATGCCCTTGAAGTTGGTCATCGAGGCGTTTTTCACCGCTTCGTTGATCTTCTCGACGCACACCTTCTGGTCGAGCTCGAGGATCAGGTCGCAGATCGAACCGTCGGCCACCGGCACGCGGTAGGACATGCCCTGCAGCTTGCCGTTGAGTTCCGGAATGACCTTGCCGATCGCACGGGCGGCGCCGGTCGTGGTCGGGATGACCGACAGGGTCGCGGCGCGGGCCCGGCGCAGATCCTTGTGCGGAAAGTCGAGCAACCGCTGATCGTTGGTGTAGGCGTGCACGGTGATCATGTAGCCGCGGCGGACGCCGAAGGCGTCGTGCAAAACCTTCACCACCGGAGCGGCGCAGTTGGTCGTGCAGGAGGCGTTGGAGACCAGCTTCATGTCCTTGGTCAGGGTGTCGCTGTTGACGCCCATGACGATCGTGGCGTCCAAGGCATCCTTCGGCGGCACGGCCAGGGCGACTTTCTTCGCGCCAGCTTTCAGGTGGTTTTCGAGCTGTTCGCGCTTGACGAACTTGCCGGTCGAATCGACGACGATGTCGACGTTCAGCTCTTTCCAGGGAAGTTGCGACGGATCCTTGATCGCGGTCAGTTTGATCTTGTTGCCGCCGACCAGCAGATGATCGCCGTCGAGCGTCACCCGTTCTTTGTAAACGCCGTGAATCGAGTCGTACTTGAACGACAGAAGCAACTGGCGCGGATCGGTTAAATCGTTGATGCCGACGAATTCGAGGTCGACATTGCGTTCGAGCGCGGCCCGGAGAACCGAGCGCCCGACGCGGCCAAAACCATTGATTGCAACGCGTAGTGACATCGGTGATCTCCTTTCACGCCCACACGTTCTTGCCGAGGCCGTCGAGTTTTACCAACAAGTCGATCACGCGGTTGGCGTAACCCAGCTCGTTGTCGAACCACGCCGACACCTTGAAGAACCTGTCGTCCACCGCCTGGGTGAATTCGGCGTCGAAGACCGCCGAGTTCGTGTTGCCGATCACGTCGACCGAAACGATCGGGTCGGTCGAGTATTCCAGAATGCCCTGCAACCGCGCCTCGGCGCAGGCCTTGGCGACCGCCTGGTTGATCGCTTCCACCGAGGCCGGCTTGCCGGTGACGAAGGTCAGGTCGACGACCGAGCCGTCGGGAATCGGCACGCGATGCGCCGAGGAAAAGACCTTGCCCTTCAATTCGGGCAGGATCTTTTCGAGCGCCTTGCCGGCGCTGGTCGAGGTCGGGATGATCGACAAATTGGCCGCGCGGCTGCGCCGCACGTCGGCGTGCGGGAAGTCGAGCAGGCGCTGGTCGCTGGTGAACGCATGCACCGTCAGCAGGTACAAGGTTTCGATCCCGAATTCCTTTTCGAGGATGGCGGCCAGCGGCGTCGCCGCGTTCGTGGTGCAGGAACCGGCGCTGATGACCTTTTCCTTGCCCGTCAGTTGATCGTCGTTCACGCCCATGATGATCGACAGATCGGGTTCGTAACCGGTGGGAGGCGGATAGACGATGATCTTCTTGGCCCCCGCCTGGAGATGGGCTTCGAGTTTTTCCCGGGTCGAGAACGCGCCGGTGGTGTCGATCACCACGTCGGTCGGCAGTTCCTTCCACGGAAGTTTCGCGTTGTCCTTTTCACCCAGTACCCGGATGTGATCTTCCCCGAACTTCAGGACCTGATTGCCCTTGTCGTCCTGGATGATCTGGACTTCGCTTTTGGGGTACGCGCCGTGCACAGAATCGAACCGCAGATTTGCTGCCAGAAGCGCAGGATCGGCCACGTCGTTGATGACCGTGAAGTTGAACGGAACTTTCCGGCGCTTGGCTTCGCGCAAAATTGCCCGGCCGGTCCGGCCGAACCCGTTGAGACCTACGCGAATAGCCATATCAACCTCCATCAGGTGTATGAGAAAAAATCTAAGCCATTTAATGAGTTAAGACAGGAAAAGCAAGGGTCAAGCATCCGGCCGAAGAAAAAAGTGCAAAGACCCCTGGCTTTTTGAGATAGGATTATTACTATGTAGTTAAATGAAGGACAAAAACCGGGCTGACCGGTCAGCAGTAAACCGAAGAAAAAGAGGAATAAGGCATGGAAATCAACGTGACTTTCGGGGGCAACAAACGGGTCGACGCCGAATTCAACGGCTACGTCGTGAAAACCGACCAACCGGTCAGGGGCGGCGGCGACGGTACGGCGCCTTCGCCGTTCGAATACTTCCTCGCCTCGCTGGCCACGTGCGCCGGCATCTACGTCCTGGGCTTTTTGCAAAGCCGCAACCTGCCCAGCGAAGGGGTGACGCTGACGCAGCGGCACGAATTCGATCCAGTCTCGCATCGTTTGTCGGCGGTCACGCTGGCAATCAAATTGCCCGCGGCGATTCCCGAAAAATATCATGAGGCGATCATCCGCACCGCCAGCATGTGCGCGGTGAAAAAAGCCTTGCAGGATCCGCCGGCCGTCGCGGTCGTCGTCGAACCGGTGTGAACCCCAAGGGCCATTCGTTTTCTCCATTGGTTGACGGCGGCGGGGCCTGCGGCTCCGCCGCCGTTTGTTTAGTCATCGAGGGGTTAAAGGAAGTAGTTAAGCAAGAATATGACGGAGGGATTTGCGACCACCATTCATCGTTTTTCCGTGCGTGAGCCGGAATCCAAAATCCGGAGTGCCGCAACAATTTCAATGGGTTTGTATGAATTGCACGGGCACGGTTACCCGTTTTTACCGGGAATGACAAAAAGAACCTGGCGACGGCCCACACCCTACCAGCGCGCCCGGTGTTCCTCGGCCCAGCCAAGCAGGTCGCGGATCTCCAACTTTTTCCCCTCGTCGGTGACGAGCGTGCCGGAGTAGCGGCCGAACATCTGGTGCACCTCGGTGCGGATGACCAGCAGGTCGGTCTTATCGTGCCGGTCGAAAATCGGGGTCAGCGTCAGGTCGAGGCGTCCGTCGTCGGCGCGGAAACGCCACGGCTTCATGTAGTCGCCGGCGTCGTACTCGAAATCCACCCACCCCAGCTTGTGCATTTTCCCGTCGAGGAAAAAGCAGTTTTCCGTCGCCGCCGACAGATCGCCGAAGCCCTTGCCGAGGTTGAGGCCGATCAACCCGCCGTCCGACAGGAAACCCGAGGCGGTGCCCCAGTTCCAGAAGGTGTGGTAATCCCACACGCCGCGGCCCCAATCGAGGTCGCCCAGCGCCCGGTCGGGCTCGACGACCAGCCGGGTGTCGCCCAGGCGGATTTCGCCCATTGCCGGCATACAGTTGATTTTTTCGTTGTGGTAAAAACCGCGCGCCCCGATCGGCGTCGCCATGACGATCGATTCGATGCTCTCCGGCTGCGCCAGCACCAGATCGGCGACCAGCGGCCGCCCGTCGGAGAGGCGCGGCCAATCGACGCGCAGGCGCCGCTCGTTCGCCAGCCGCTTGAACTCGATGTTCACCCGGCCCCAGCGAAAGACAATGTCGCCCGTGCGGCTGTCGCGCGGCAGGGTCACGCCCATGCCCAGCGGGGTGATCACCGTAGCCTCGGGCATCGCCAGGGTTTTGAAGTCGATGAAGTAGGCGAAGGCCACGCCGGCCAGGCCGCCGTGCGAGACCGCGACGGAGAAAAACCAGTCGGGGCCGGTGACGCCGTAGTAGTCCCATTCCTTGAGGCGCAGGCGATTGACCGCCGCGAGGGGCGTCAGGCGGATGTTTTCCGGGTTGTACCGGAAGTTCGGCCGCTTGGCGAAGCCGGGTTCGGTCAGCATGCCGTTTTCATCGAGGAGCGGAATCGGTCGCGTGATTTCGTGTTGCATGGGTGATCCTTTCTCGCGATGCCTATATTAACGGCAAACCCGATGGCTGACGAGATTAATTTTTTCCGCCACGCCTACCAGTTCCTCTCCGCCCCCAGTTGATCCCAGAAGCGGCCGGATTGTTCGGGCGTCAGGCGATCGAGCACTTGCAGCAGGCCGCGCACGGCGTCGGGCGTCGCGACCGGCGCACGGGCGCCGCCCATTTCGGTGCGCACCCAGCCGGGATGCAGCGACACCACGCGAAAGCCTTGCGAATGCAGATCCAGGTGCAGCAGGCGGGTGAACATGTTGAGCGCGGCCTTGCTGGCGCAATACGCGTAGTAGCCGGGCATCGCCTTGTCGGCGATGGACCCGACCCACGAACTCAGGTTGGCGATCAGCGGCGCCGCGCTGTTGCGCAACAGCGGCAGCAGCGTCTGCGCGGCCAGCAGCGGCGCGACGCTGTTGATTTCGAAGACGCGCCGCAGATCGGCGGCCTGCAATTCGCCCAGCGGAACGTCGGTGCCGCGGTCGAACGAACCCGCGCCGACGCGGATGATGCCCGCGTTGTTGATCAGCCAGTCCAGCGCCTCCGCCCGCTCGGCCACCGCGTCGCGCGCCGCGTCCAACGATGCCTGCTCGGTCACGTCCAGCGGCAGGATCGTCAACCGGTCGGGGTGCGCGGCGGCCAGTTGTTGCAGCGCTTCCGCCTGTTCCGGCCGGCGCGCGCCGGCGAAAACGCGCTCGCCCCGCGCCAGCAACTGCCGCGTGAATTCCAGGCCCAGGCCGCGATTGGCCCCCGTGATGAAAATGCGCTTCATGCCCGCATCCTTGGTTGGAGGGAAGCCGCAGCATAACGCGAATCACATCGAAACCGAACCCCGGCGGAAATCGGATTGGCCGAGAATGGCGTTGACGAGCACCGGCCGGCCCTCGGCGGCCAACTCCCTGGCGCGCTGCAGGGTCCGGCGGATTTCGGCGGGCGAGTCCAGCAACAATCCGGCGCCGCCGTAACCCGCGGCCACTTGGTGGTAGTCGCTGTGTCGCAGGGCGCAGCCCAGGTCGTCGCCGTAAATTTCCACCTGCTCGCGGGCGATCTGCGACCAGCGGGCGTCGTTGCCGACCACCGCGATCACCGGCACGCCGTGGCGCGCGAAGGTGTCGAACTCCGCCAGACTGTAGGCCGCCGCGCCGTCGCCGTACAGCAGCCAGACCTCGGCGGCCGGCCGCGCCAGCTTGGCGCCCAGCGCGAAACCGGCGCCGACGCCCAGCGTGCCGAACACCCCCGGATCGAGCCAGCCGAAAGGCTGCCGCGGCCGCACGACGTAAGCGGCGGTGGCGACGAAATCACCGCCGTCGACCACCAGAATGCTGTCGTCGGCGAGGGCGGCGTCGATCTCGCGGGCCAGGCGCAGCGGGTTGATGCCGCCGTCGACCGGTTCCTCGGCCCGCCTCGCGATTTCGGCCCGCCGGCGGTCGTCGGCCTCGCGCCGGCGATCGGCCCAGTCGCGCCAGCCGCGCGCATGGTCGTGGCGGGTGTTGACCAGTTCGTCGGCCAGGGCGATCAGAAACAGTCCGGGATCGGCCTGCACGGCCAGCGTCGGGCGGCGGTTTTTCGTCAGTTCGTCGTAACTGAAATTGGCCGCGATCACCCGGGCCTTGCCGCCGATCTGCCGGCCGTATTCCAGCCGGAAATCGCACGGCACCCCGGCGAGGATCACCAGGTCGGCCTCGCGCAATGCATCCTTGCGATGGTGGACCAGTTGCAGCGGATGCTCGGGGCCCAGCAGGCCGCGCGCCATTCCCGCGAGATACGTCGGCATGGCCAGCGCCTCGACCGCCGCGTCCATCGCCAATGTCTCGCAGGCGCACAACATGGCCTGGCTGCCCAGCAGCAGCACCGGCTTCTCGGCCTTGGCGACCAGGAGCGCCGCCTGCCGTACCTCGCTCGTCTTCGGCGGCCGGCGCGGCCGCGCCGCCGCCAGGCCGGGTCGGGCGTGCTCCGCCCCCGCGAACAATTGCCGGACGTGAAAATCGAGGTAGGCGTTGAGGCCCTTTTCGGCCAGCGAACCGCCCTTGGACCGCGCCTCGCCGTACCAGCGGCGCACCAACTCTTCCTCGTACAGCAAATCGACCGGCAATTCGACGAACACCGGGCCCGGCAGCCCTTCCAGCGCGGTGACGAAGGCCTGTTCCAGGGTCGGCACGATCTCCCGGACGGTTTTCACCGCCGCCGCCCATTTCACGTGCGGCCGGATCACGGCCAGTTGGTCGATGTCTTGCAGCGCCCCGCGCCCGCGTAAAAAGGTGGCCGTCGCCCCGCCGAGCAGCACGAGCGGCGATTGCGCCAGTTGCGCGTTTTTCAGGGCGGTGAGCGTGTTGGTCACGCCCGGGCCGGCGGTGACCGCGGCCACGCCGGGCGTACCGGTCAACCGCGCGACGGCGTCGGCGGCGAACACGGCGTTTTTCTCGTCGCGAACGTCGACGACGCGCACGCCGTGGTTTTTGGCGCCGATCAGAATGGGCGAGATGTGGCCGCCGCAAAGGGTGAACAACCACCGCACGTTCTGCTGCTGCAACACCTGGCCGATCCGTTCGCCGCCGCTGGACATTTTTTCTCCGCTTTTCGCCGTTCGGGCCTTTTTCGAACGCGCCTGAAAAATGTAAGACAGGTGAATGAAAAGGCAAATTGACGGGGGAACAAAGGAAAACATGCCGGACTACAATACTCCTTCCCCATCGGGGGGAAGGCTATGGTCGAAAATCCTCAATCGAAAGAGTACACTATTCGAAAGTGCGAAAGAAATTGTACGTTATCCGATCATCTACAAGACCTATTTCACAGCATGGTCCTTGTAATTGATTAATTTCAAAAACTACTGAAGGTTGAATTAATTTTGTAGCAGCATCTCTAATGGCATTACAAGCATTATTTACTTCAGCATTTGGGATCCCAATAAATTCCCCAGCAGATTGGTTCATAGATTCGGCTATACCAAAAAATAATAATCCACCAAATTGATTTGCGAAGGAGCAAATCGACTTTGCAATTTTTTTTGGTGATATCATTTCTTGCTTGTATTCAACATACCATCCTTCCCTTACTTCTTTTAAAGCGCTTAAGTCAGATGGTAAAACCTTACTAAAAGGTTTTTTAAAAGGATAAAAGTTCACTTTTCACCTCAAGAAGGTATTTATATTATTCGAAAATTCCGAGAATTTACGAGGATAGGGATTTTCGAGGACAGTATATAAAAACTGGAGTTTCAGTAACATTAGTTAACTCCATCCTTCGACTACCATCGAAATCCACACAACCGAGGATTCGATCATTCCTCAGCACATGAATAAATAACACTACTTTACTTTACCAAAGTCAAGGCCCAATCGGAGTATCTTTCTCCGTCAGACCCGGTGGAGATGTCGGCCCATAGATCAATTCCTAATTGCGTGACGGGCATACCGGCCAGCGGATAGGTCAGGGCCTGGATCATCGCGTTGAGATGTTTTTTCGCGATGGCCCAGCTTTCGCCGGCGCCGGAATCGTCGGCCTGGTCGGGATCGACGTACCAATTGGGCATGATCACTCTCCAAACGCCTTCACCGCCACCCTCACCTCATCCAACCACGCCGCTCCACCCGGAAGGCGAATAG